>JALRDM010000248.1 GCA_023262195.1 Salibacteraceae bacterium
GTGGGGGGCTAGACTTTACGGGATATGATGACGGTACACGCGTGCGGCCATTTCCTAAAAATCAAGAAATTCCAGCAGAGGTATTAAACGACCCTGAATTAGAAGACATTACTCGTACGTTCAATCCAACGCTTGCTACGAGACAACGCACGTCTTTGATGAACAGCTCTTTTAGTTTCAATCACGGAAATCAAATAACCAAGGAATCCGGACTATCCATTGGGTACAACACGGTATTTAACTATTCAAACCAGTATACCTATTATGACGAGTTTCAGTCAAACGATTATTTGAAGGACAATGACCTAAGTAAAAATGATCTGTTAAAGAACATCACAAGAACAGGCGATGTGGGCAGAATATCAACCATTTGGAGCGGGTTAATATCCGGATCGATCAAAAAAGGAGATCACTCCATTGAGGCAATGTTATTGAACACACAAAATGGAGAAGGAAGCGCTTCGAAACGTGTCAATCAAGATTTCAACCAAAACCAATCGACCCTCATAGAAGATGTACTCACCTATACCCAGCGCACCTTGACGTCATTCATCGTAGGCGGTCAGCATAAATTCGGAATCGTAAAGATGGAATGGAAAAACGCTTTAAGCTATTCGCGAGTTTACGACCCTGATTTCCGCGAGTCTAGAATATCGGTTACCGATGGAGATACGAATTTGAGTACTGGAAATGGATCAGGAATCGATCGGTTTTGGCGAGATTTAAATGAAATCAATGAGTCGGCAAGAATGGATTTTAGCCTACCGTTAAACGAGAATATCGATCTGAAAACCGGCCTTAGTGGCACGTTGAAAGGTCGAACCTTTGAAGTTCAGAATTATAAACTACGCAGAACGGACATAAGTAACATCTCTATTGATCCAGATTGGTTTCTTCAAGAAGATAATATTTGGTCATTAAACAATCTGGATACGTCAGGAAATCCTCAGGGCACTTATACGATCGGTAGCTTTCAACCTTCCAATAACTATGGAGCGCGGCAAACCCTTTTTGGTGGTTACTTAATGCTTCAACACCCAATCGCAAAACGTGTGAAAATGGTATATGGGGTGCGACTTGAAAAAACAGACATGTTCTATACAGGTGAAACGAATACGGGCGATGTGGTTTATCGAGATGAAAAAACACTCGATGTGCTGAATGTCCTTCCATCGGTTAATGCCAACATCAGTTTAACAGAAAAAATGAACTTGAGAGCAGGGGCGAATCGATCTGTGGCTCGACCATCTTTTAAGGAAAAGTCGATTGCCCAGATTTACGATCCAATTACCAAGCGAACGTTTGTTGGAAATATCGATTTAGAACAAACGGACATTTTAAACTTTGACTTGAGGTGGGAATACTTCATGACCCCAAGAGAATTACTGTCGCTTGCTGCATTTTATAAGACCTTTGATGGTCACATAGAAATGGTTTCGTTTCCAACAGCGCCCGATAACTTAAAGCCCAGAAACTCAGGTTTCGCCCAAGTTTACGGATTGGAATTTGACATCAGAAAAGCCGTGACTAACGATACTTCGCAAAAGGTGTTAAGCAGATTCTTTCTAGGATTTAATGCTACGGTGGTGCAGTCACAGGTTGACCTTAAGAGCGTAACTGTTGATCAAACCTTCACCGGTGAAGAACAAACAGAGTTTGATTTACGCGAAAACAATTTGAGAGATGGGCAGCCACTTAGTCGATATCGCCCAATGAGTGGGCAGTCGCCTTATTCTATTAATGCGAGCATTTCTTATGCAATTCCAGAAACTCAAACTAATGTGAGCTTAGCGTATAACGTGCAAGGAGAGCAACTTACGATTATATCATCTGGTCGTATCCCAGACATTTATACCATTCCATTTCACAGCTTAAACTTTAATGCATACAGAAGTTTTGGCGAGAAATTGAATCATAAAGTCACCATTGGTGTGCGAAATATTTTGGATGATGACCGTACGCTGGTATATCGAGCATACAATGCAGAAGATCAAATCTTTACCACATTTAAGCCTGGAAGGCTAATTAATGCTAAATACACTTACACGTTCTAAACTAAAAAAGGTCTATTGAGAAACTTCTCAATAGACCTTTCTACGATTACAAGCCATTCAACACAGCTATGGCTCGTCCGATTCTTCTGGCTCTTCAATGTCTGAAGAAACCAATGCTGGTTTAATTATCGTACCATATTCCGTTACCTCACCATTATTAAAGTATGCATAAGTGGTTTCACCATTGAGCGTTCTTTCTTGGTAAACCTTTACCTTCTTACTGTTATATGTAATCTGCACTTGGGCTCCTAACGGATCAACGCCAACTACTTTGATGTCACCATTAGACATCCGAATGGGTTTGTCTTCAATTGATTGTCCTATAGCCAGGTTGAATCCAAGCATCAATATGATTATTCCAAGTGTTTTCATAGCTATCCCGTTTTGAGATTTTAAACAAAGTTAATCAATTATTGGCTCAATGTTAAGCTAATGTTATGTAAAGTGATATTTTTTTCATGTTTTTATGCATAATGGTGGTTAAGGTGCTGAAAATAAGTAATATAATTAAAAATTAAAGTTCGATTATAAGTTAACTTAATGTAAAATAGTTAAGATACAAGTAATATTAAATATTTTAACTAATTGATTATCAGCAGTTAGTATATCAAACAAAAGGTTGTCATGTCAATCATGTGCTTGATGGCTTAGTTCAATAGGCATTTAATGATTACTTAACCTTGACCCTCAAAGGCCTATTCAAGGTCAGTCTACATTTGCGCACTTAGCATGACAGAATCATTCGGATTATTTGAGGTGCTCTATCTAATTGGCTCTTTGGGCTTGTTCATCTATGGGATGAAAATCATGAGCGAAGGAATCCAAAAGGCAGGTGGAAACCGCATGCGCGAGATTCTAGGAGCTATGACCTCCAATCGGTTCACTGGACTTTTCACAGGGTTTTTAACCACCTCCCTTATTCAGTCAAGCTCGGCTACCACTGTGATGATCGTTAGCTTTGTAAATGCCGGACTCCTCACCCTGCGCCAGGCCATAGGCGTAATCATGGGGGCCAATATTGGAACTACGGTTACAGCCCTTATAATTCTATTTTTTGGATTCTCTAAGTTTAGCATTTCTGACTATGCCATGCCCTTGGTTGCTATTGGGTTTCCTCTGCTTTTCTTCAGAAACAACCAGATAAAATCCCTTGGCGAAACCATCATAGGGTTTTCCATCTTGTTTATGGGATTGGATTTACTCAAAGATGCAGTACCAACCATTAGCCCGGAGCAATTAGAGTATCTGATCGGCTTGACTGAATATGGTGTGTTTTCAACCATCCTATTTGTTGTTATCGGCACCGTGCTCACCATAGTAGTGCAGTCTTCGAGCGCTGCCATGGCCTTGACCATCATTATGTGCGAAAGAGGAATGCCATTGGATATGGCCGCTGCAATCGTGCTTGGTGAAAACATCGGAACAACCATCACCGCCAATCTTGCAGCGATCATTGGGAATGTGCATGCTAAAAGAGCCGCGCGTGCTCACCTCATTTTCAATGTAATTGGGGTAACTTGGATGCTGTTTGTGTTTCCGTTTTTTATTGATGCGATCAATAGCTATATGGGTACCACTGCCATCGGATCTCCCAGCGCTGAAAACAGTCAGGCTACTAAGTACGCATTGACAATGTTTCACATGTCCTTCAATATTGTGAATACCGCCTTGCTAATTTGGTTTGTAGGGCAGATAGCAAAGGTGGTTACACACATGG
>JALRDM010000254.1 GCA_023262195.1 Salibacteraceae bacterium
AATACCAGAGCCGAAGGTGGAGCCAACACCAGAGCCTGAAATAGCAGAAGTGAGGGAGGAAGTTATGGAAACCGAACTCACCGAAGAAGAAAAGGCAGGGCAGGAGATAATCGAAGAGATTAAAGAGCGTAGAGAGCCACAGATGAAGGAACGACTCATTCCATTCAGCGATTGGGAAAATTTACGAACCCGTGAGATCAACTATACCACACTCAGCTCTCAGTATGGGGTTCAGGTAGCAGCGTTGATTGATCTGAAACCAACTCGGGAATTTGAAGATCTAAAGAACGTGGAGGTTTATGTAGATGAGAATGGCATTTTCCGATATGTGATTGGTCGTTTTCCATACCGTGGCCAAGCGGAGTCGCTCAAGGATAAACTCATTGAGAAAGGCTATAAGGACGCATTTATTGTGGACATCAACCAACCGACTTATACAGAAGAAGTGTTGGGCATTGGCGCTTCAAATATCGATTGGCATATAGAGGGTGACGTAGATTATCGGGTGCAAATTGGCGCTTTCGCAGCGTTATTGCCTAGTGCCATTGCCGAGAATTACCTCGAGGTCGAGGGAATACGTGAGTACCATCAAAATGGATTGACCATTTTAACCGTAACGGGTTTTGATACCTATGCTAAGGCAGTAACGCATCGTGATATGCTTAAGGAAAAAGGCATTGAGGATGCATTCATTGTGGCGTTTAATCGAGGTATAAAAATTCCATTAAGAGAAGCGATTGAATACACAGCCAAGCAACCGATCGAAACTCCCAACGTAAACGATAAAAAGTCACGTAAGGCCGATTTTTAAGCCGATACCGTCTACTAATCCATTTCCTCCGCATTCGCGATTTGATTTATCAAATTGAAAAATTAGGTCTTACTTACAGTTGACTTTCAAGAAGAAGGTTAGGTTTTGTTAGGTTAAGTTTCGATGAAAAGCCCGGTCAATTGATCGGGTTTTTTGCTTTAATCATTATGTGGAACTATTCGGATGGAGTTCATTTTTATAATCTTTGTTTGGTGATTCGATTTTTATTCAAACAACGGCAGCCCAAGCGGTTTAACTACAAACCGCTCTATTATGATGAAACCAAAGAGTACATTGAAGCCCGAAAGGCGCAAATAAAGGCAGAGGGTTCTGCACGTCTCAGTCACGGCCATTTGAGCCGACAGTGGCGAGCTAACCAACGCAGGTCTTCCAACATCAAATCCAACAAGACCTTTTTAGTGGTACTAGCCTTACTGCTCTCCATCGCATATTTGGTTTTTTACCGATAATCACATGAGCGCCATCCTTCTGCTTTGTGTGGCTTGCCAGTTGATCATGGTATCGATCATGCTCGTAGCCATTTATCGCCTTAGTTCCAAGAGCAACGTGTCTGGCGGGGTAAGTGATGTAGCCATATCCATAATTATAGCGGCAAGAAATGAGGCAGAAAACCTTAAGGTGAAATTGCCTTTGGTGCTTTCTCAAGATCATGCAAGGTTTGAGGTAGTGGTGGTGCTCGATCGATGTACCGATCAGAGCAAAAGAGTGGTCGAAGAATTGATGCAAACGCATCCAGAACTAAGGTATATCGAATGCAACTACAACGATACGGTAGCAAATAAGAAGCGCGTCATAAAAGAAGGGATCAATGGTGCATCACACGAGCACCTAGTATTCACCGATGCTGATTGCCGTCCCTCGAATCCAAAGTGGCTTTCTCATTTTGCCAAACATTTTTCAGAAGGTAAAAACCTCATTATTGGCAGCGGTATGTTTCATCCCTCCAATAGCATTGTGAATCAACTTTACCGACTCGATGCGCTCTTTATTGCATTGAAATATTTCACCGCTGCTAAAATGGGATTTGCTTACATGGCGGTGGGCAGGAGCATGGGCTACACCAAAACCTTGTTTCGCAATGTCAATGGATTTTCTGCCCACGAAGACTTGGCCAGCGGTGACGATGATTTGTTTGTAAAGTCAGCCGCGAGCAACGCTCAAATTGGCTTAGCACCTGAAGCACTCACCTTGTCTCAAACACCCGAGACTTGGAGCGCTTGGAAAACACAAAAGATAAGGCATCTCACTACGGGCAGACGATATAGGTTTCTCACGCTCTTTATGCTCGGACTCTTCGAACTCACCGACTTCATTTCTGCGATTGGATTGTTGGTTTATTTCTACCATGATTTTGATCCGATGCTATCTACCTTTTTCATTTTGTTCGTTTTTAAAACCGTGATTCTCGGCTATCTGGTTGATTTACTTGGGAGTAAGATGTGGTATGACAGCAAAGCCTTTTCGCTTATTTTCTATCAACCCTTGCTTACACTAGTTTATCCCTTATTTTCGATTCTTAGCGTTGTGGACAATCCTAAAGATTGGAAGCGAACGGAATGAGCGAGATAAGTAAACGAGATAGCGAATTAGTGCAGCGGGCACTCCAAGGTGACGAGCGAGCTTACACTGAACTACTCAGGCTCTATCGCGAAAGCGTTTATTACATGATGCTCAAGATGATCGGCAATAAAGACGATGCCGAAGATTTAACCATTGAGGCATTTGGCAAAGCCTTTAAGAGGTTGGTCAGCTACGATACAAGCTGGGCGTTTAGCACTTGGTTATTCAAAATAGCATCCAACAATTGCATAGACCAAATTCGGAAAAAGAAGAAGCAGAAAAACCCAATTAGCATTGATTCTAGTTACAGTGACGATGATGACGAATCTACTATTGACTTAGAAGCTGATGTGCTAAACCCGGAAGAAAAGCTGATGAGAGGGCAGCGCATCAAAGAAATGCACCGGATTGTAGAGCAATTAAAACCCAAGTATCGGTTGCTGGTGGAGATGCGCTATTTCAAGGAATTGAGCTATGAGGAAATCTCAGAAGAGTTGGAATTACCCCTCGGCACGGTGAAAGCGCAACTTTTCCGCGCGCGTGAGTTGATGCATGAAATACTCAAGCACACCATCAATATGATATAAGTGGAATCGGTAGAATTACTGAAGTCAAACCTTGATTGGCTCTCCGATGATCAGCTCAATCAGCTGGATCAATTTGCCAGTGTTTTTCGCGAAACAAATGCGCAAATCAACCTTGTATCGCGCAAAGACATGGACAACTTTTTTACGCGTCACATACTGCATTCATTGTCGATAGCACAAGCCATAAAGTTCAAGCCTAGAGCTAAGGTGGCAGATGTAGGCACGGGTGGCGGATTGCCTGGTTTGCCATTGGCAATTATTTTTCCTGAAGCGCAGTTTACCCTAATTGATTCCATCGGTAAAAAGGTGAAGGCGGCTCAGCACATGGCCGATGAGCTGGGAATAACCAACGTACAGACTCATTGGGGTAGGATGGAGGCGGTGCAAGATCAATTTGACTTTATAGTCAGTAGAGCCGTGAAACCTTTGCCACAAATGGCAATGTGGTTAAAAGGAAAGTTCAAGCAGAAGAGTAACCATGAATTGCCCAATGGCTTGCTTTACATTAAAGGAGGTGATTTTCAAGACGATGTTGATGCGTTGAATGTCAACTATCGTTTTTGGTACCTATCCGATTGGTTTACCGACCCGTTTTTTGAAACGAAAAAGCTTGTTTGGCTTCGCTTGCGCTAGTTTAGAATCTTATAGGTAAGCTCCTTAAGCAAATCTTCGCTCCGCGCAGAATTGGCGATGCTGGCGCCTTTGCTTCGCGCATCAATTATGCGCAACTCGGATATGATTTGCGCCAGCTTTCGTTGGTCATAATTGCGAGCTGTATCAGAGATTTTTTGAACCTGAAATGGTATCCAAAGTCCTAATGCGCGCATGGCTGCATTGGTGCTTTTATCTTTCAATGAATGATAGACCATGGTTTTGGAGAAATGATCAAACAGAGCACTCACTGTCAAAACTATTGGATGTGTTTTATCATTCTTGCCCATTACCTGAGCTATTTTGTAGCTTTTCACATGATCTTTATTTGAGAGCGCGTCCAGGTATTCGTAACGTGAGTATTCACGAGTGTTGCCAATGTTTTTCTTTACATCATCTACGGTGATTTCCTTGGATAAAGGCACATTGATGGTGAGCTTTTCAATTTCAAGCTCAGCCTTTTCCAAGTCCATTCCAATGTTTTCCACCATAAGCTGCACGGCTCTGAGCTCTATGCGATACTTTCTTCCTTTCACAAAGCTGTCAATGAGTCCTGGCATATCGCTTTCATACACCTTTTTTGACTCCATGACTACGCCATTTTTTTTGATGGCTTTTACCCATTTTGTCTTTCCATCTGCTTTCTTGTACTTAAAGTCAAGAACCAATATTGTAGTGGTAGATGGGTTATTAAAGTAGTCAATGAAATCTGCCCAGCGGTCTTTGAAGTCTTGTGCTTCTCTTACGATAACCACCTGTCGTTCTGCCATTACAGGAAACCTGCGAAGTGTTTCTCGGAGCATGTCAATATCTAAATCACGGCCATAAAAAACGTGCTGATTGAAATCACGTTCGTGCTCGGCCAGTACTTTCTTTTCAATGAAGTGGCTGACCTTATCAATGAAGAACGGTTCGTCTCCGTGCAACAGATAAATCGGAGCATATTTTCCGCTTTTTAAGTTCGAAATGGTCTGAGTATACTCTGCTAAATTCGCCATGTGTTATATTGAGCGTTTGATTGACAGAAAAAAATATCCGCCCTTAAATCTGCCCCCAACAAAGGCCAAAGTTAGAAGTGTGGATGGGCTGATTCAAATATTTGATCAAAATCGCCAGAAATTCATCAACCTCACGCCAGAAGAGTGGGTGCGGCAGCATTACCTTAATTATTTGAAAGAGGCTAAGTCCGTTGGTCCGGCAAACATTTTAACTGAGTTTAAAGTTGAATATGGCAACGTGGTGAAACGTCCCGACATTGCTGTGATCAACTCCGATCATTCTTATTGGCTTATCGCAGAGTGCAAAGCGCCCACTGTAAAAATTACGGAAGATACTTTACAGCAGGTGTTGACTTACGCTTCGGTTATCAATCCAAGATTGGTGGCATTGACCAATGGGTTGCACCACTTTTATTTCGAGTTTAGACCTGATTTAGGGAAATTCGTCTCTATTAAGGATTTGCCTGAGCACAAATGAGACCGGTTTTAAGCATAGTGTTGGTATTAATGATTGTCTTCGCGGGCGATGCCCAGGGCGATAGAAAAACGCATTTGCCCTTAGCGATAAAAACCATGGATGTAATCGCCCCCAATGCATTGATACATCTTTATTTAAAAGCTCCACAACCTGATTTAAAGCAATTTATAAAGGCCCGCAATGGTGTGATCAAACGCAGTGTGGGTCGGTATTGGGCTGTGGCCATGCCTTATCAATACTTGATGGAGCTTGACAAGGCGCCTTTTGTGCAGGCCATTCATTTCGAATTGAAGAGAGGAATGCTTTTGCTCAACGAATCAAGGGTACATACGCGTGTGAATTCGGTGCATAATGGACTCGATGGACTGCACAGGAGCTTTACTGGTGATGGTGTAATCATTGGGGTAGTTGATGCGGGACTAGGTTTGAATCATCCAGATTTTTTAAATCCTGATAGCACTACGCGAGTGTTGGAGTTGTGGGATCAAACCATCAATTTCAGAAGGAACCGTTCAATCAATAAACACCACCAATCTCGCAGCCGGACCATATATTTTGATCACAATTGAAAACAACCAAACGCACAAATCGTTGATTATACAGCAATGAGGTTTCGATTCATCATAGCCATTGGGATCATGCTTCTTCATGTGAATGAGATATCTGCTCAAAACGCGCGTGAAGGCATACTCAATCTTAAACTGAAGGAGGAGCATCGCATAGATGATTCCAGTCAACTACTCAACGAGCCACGAGTAGTGGAAGCGTTGGCGAATAT
>JALRDM010000319.1 GCA_023262195.1 Salibacteraceae bacterium
CGTTTAAATTTTGATGAGCAGGGAGTCGCTATTTGCCCAGAATCAAACGAAAAATATCACTTAATAGACTCAAAGACGGTCAGAAAAATCAGCTAAAACCATGAGTAACATTTACGAACGAATACTAAATAAAGAAGCGAAGCTCGGAGTCATTGGACTTGGATACGTTGGATTACCAATCGCGTTGGCGTTTGCCAAAAAAATATCCGTTGTTGGTTTTGACATCAATGAGCAAAGAGTCGAATTAATGAAGCAAAATATTGATCCGAGTGATGAGTTAGAGGCATCAGACTTTAAGAATGCAGACATCGAATTCACAGCAAATCTTGAAGATCTTAGAGATGTTGAGTTCTTCATTGTAGCCGTACCAACACCGATCGATGATCATAATAAACCTGACTTACGTCCATTAATTGGATCTTCAACAACCGTTGGAAAAGTCCTCTCGAAAGGCAATTATGTTGTTTATGAGTCAACGGTATATCCAGGATGTACAGAAGAGGATTGCATACCAATCCTTGAACATGAATCTGGATTAAAATACATAGAAGATTTTAAAGTTGGGTATTCTCCAGAACGAATCAACCCAGGTGATAAAGAACATACAATCACTAAGATATTGAAAGTAGTTTCTGGATGTGACAAAGAATCGTTGGATGTTATTTCAAAGGTTTATGAAATCATTATTGAGCCAGGAGTTCACAAAGCTTCATCTATAAAAGTTGCAGAGGCGGCCAAAATCATCGAAAACACTCAAAGAGATGTTAATATAGCTTTGATGAATGAGCTTTCTATCATCTTTAATAGAATAGGCATTAACACGTATGAAGTTCTCGAAGCTGCTGGTACAAAATGGAACTTTTTGAAGTTCTTCCCTGGAATGGTTGGTGGCCACTGTATTGGTGTTGATCCATACTATTTAACCTACAAGGCTGAGGAACTAGGCTATCACGCTAGAATCATCAATTCAGGTCGTTACGTAAATGATTCAATGGGAAATTATGTGGCTAAGTCAACGGTCAAAAAAATCTTAGCCCAAGGAAAGAATGTAGCCGGGGCCAAGGTTCTTGTAATGGGCGCTACATTTAAGGAGAATGTCAGCGATATACGAAACTCAAAAGTGGCTGATGTGGTGAAAGAATTAAGGTCATTCATGGTCAATGTCCATGTTGCAGATCCTTATGCGAGCAGCGAAGAATTGAAACATGAATATGGATTTGGACTACAAGAAAGCCTAGAAAAATACGATGCCATAATCGTAGCCGTGAATCATGACGAATATGTTAAGATGAATGAGGCAGACTTCAGAAATCTGATGAATGACGATAAAGGAATCTTGGTTGATGTGAAAGGGGTATTCCGCGGTAAAATCAATGACCTAATTTACTGGAGTCTCTAACATATGTCTGCAAAGACAATATTGATTACAGGTGGTGCTGGTTTCATTGGATCGCATGTGGTTCGAGAATTTGTACTAAAGTACCCCGAGTATCATATTTTAAACTTGGATGCCCTTACCTATGCAGGTAATCTATCTAACCTGACGGATATAGAGGATAAGGATAACTATGAGTTTATTAAAGGTGATATCGTAGATCTTAATTTTATAAACGAACTGTTTATAAAGCATGAAATTACTGATGTAATTCACCTTGCAGCCGAGTCGCACGTGGATCGCAGTATTCTGAATCCCCTTGCATTTATCCACACCAATGTGGTCGGAACATCCAATCTATTGCATGCCGCGAAATCTAATTGGAGCAACACTAGCGAACACAAATTTTATCATGTATCTACTGATGAGGTTTATGGTTCACTATCAGAAACTGGGTATTTTCTAGAAACAACACCTTACGATCCTAGGAGCCCATACTCGGCATCAAAGGCAAGTTCAGATATGATTGTAAGATCGTTTGCTCACACCTTCAACTTACCTATCGTCATCTCAAACTGTTCGAACAATTACGGTCCAAATCAATTCCCTGAGAAACTCATCCCGTTATTCATATCTAATATTATAGATCAGAAGCCATTGCCTGTTTACGGTAAAGGCGAAAACGTGAGAGATTGGCTCTATGTAGTTGACCACGCTAAAGCCATTGACCTGATTTTTCATGAAGGACAACCTGGTGAGACCTATAATATCGGAGGTGAAAATGAGTGGTCTAATATTGATTTGATCAAGCTTCTATGCCAGAAAATGGATACTAAGCTTGGACGCAATAAGGGTGATTCCGAAAGCTTAATCACCTTCGTTAAGGATAGAGCTGGGCATGATTTTCGTTATGCGATTGACTGTTCCAAATTGAAAAAGAATCTTGATTGGGCTCCAATTGAAACCTTCGAAACTGGCATTGAAAAGACCATTGACTGGTATTTAGGCAATCAACAATGGATTGAGCACGTGAAATCGGGCGCATATCAAGAATATTACAGCCAACAATATTCAAATCGATAGTACTGTAAACTATAACTACATCTTACGAGTAGAAGACTAGAAGTCTAAAGAGATCAAAACGCAGACGGGTATACGAAATTTTCTCCACAAAAAAAGGGGATCTTTCGATCCCCTTTTAATTAGTGCATATTTCAACTTTAGTAACTCCAAAGATCATGCTCCATATTGAATATGGTCTCTTTGAGTTTTTCTGCTTCTAGAAGTGCATTTAAACCTTTCTCGTATTGAGAGATAGTTCTATCGTAGACGTTAGACATTTTAACAATGTAGCTACTAAACTGCCTCTTCCAAAAGATATCTTCATATGTTCTTCGCTCAACATCATTGGCCCGATTAAAAACCTCTGACTTCACGAAAACATATCGAGCCTCAGGATAATAAATCCAAAACAGCTTTTTCAAACCTCTAAATTCTCCAATATCATCCTTTACTGCAATCATTGGACATATACCAATAATCCTCACATCCATGACTGATCTTTGACGATCGAAGAACCACTCCTCTTTAATCTCATACCATTTTACCTCTTCAGAATTCACCTCAATATTTACAACAACTGGAACTAAATCACCAGTCATCAAATCCTCAGTGTAGGTGGTATCTTGAGAAAACAGTAAACTTCGAACCTCATCAGGAGTCATTCTCTTGGTGAACATGTCATCATCACCTAGTGGTCCAGGATCATATGCTGTTAGAGTGCCATCATTCAAAATCGCCTCCTTAATCACATCAAAAAGAGATTTTCTGCCTTGTGCTGGCTTTTCTGGGTAATAAAAAGGCTGATTGATTTTCTCTCTCAGATCAATTCTCCTCCAGACTCTCCTCATCCACATTACATCCGCTTCTCTCAACGGAGAGTATGATATTACCTTACGCTCAAGTGTGTGCTCAGGTTGATAAATACCATCCAGAACGTTTTGGGCGCTTATATCGATGCCTAGTACTACCAAGCACATCACGAGTATGTAACGTAGATTTTTCATGATTATCCAATTAATTTGAGAGAAATTGTTCCAAGGTCTCTAATCGTGCCATCTGGACCCTTAGCCTTAATTTTCTCTATATATACTTTCTGCCCAGGTTTGAGCTCATTAATGATTTTCTTGGCATCTGATGACAATTGCGGTCCTCTGCACTCCTTTTCGGCAACATTACCACGAATTGTAGCAGACACTTGATAGCTTATAATGTTAAATCTCAAGTCAAATTGAAAATTTTCCATCTTCGCAATCACCCCAGCCGCTGCGAGCAACTCTCTCTTGTTAATGACATCAGAGCCAGTTTTACCGCCAAAGTAGGGCTTAGGGTCTGGTACATTCTTCACACGAAATTCTTTCTTACCGAATGAAGTGTTTTTCCCATTGATTTCAGCACTCACACTAACAATGCAATCTTGACCCTTACCTGGCTTTACTTGAAAGGCTCCGTTACCGCCAGACTTGGAGGCATTAGATATGGAAACTTGAAGTTTATCAGTGGGTACACCTGGAACCGAAACTTCAACAGGGTTGTCGAGTCCTCGATAGAAAACATTCATCGCAGTTGGTGAGACTACCAATGCTGGCTTCGCTACTGTATATGTCTGTTTTGGCACATTATAGCTCCTCCAAGCTCCATCTGGGCCCTTGATCTGTATGATACCACCCCATTCTTTTAATCCTTCGCTATTAGCAGGCACAGTATACTTCGCCATTCCCTCAGCTATTCGAATGTTATTTGAATCAAGCTCATCAAACACAAGAGAAGCTGAATCACCTAGACTGAAGTTAGTTGTTACTCTAAAGCGTGGTTCCTGTGTGCTGCTAAATGCTGCTACAAATACATCAGCTCTAAAGCTATCACCCATCAATACATAATTTGATTGTGGTATTACTTTGGCAGCCAAAGTGTCAAATTTAAAGTCATCAGCACTCACATTTCTAAAGAGTGCCTTGACAATATCCGCTTCAGCATTTCTGATATCCGCTTGAATCTTGGACAAATTGGTAACTACAGCTGCTAAAGGCAGGTGATAAAAATTTGCTGTAATCCATGTTTCTTTTTGACCACTGCCATTAATGAATTCACCGTCTGTATCAAGTCCAAGAGACATCGCTGCTCGTTCTTGCTCATTGTCAATAAGGAACAGCATTTCCTGCTGAAAATTGTCAATTTTTGCCTTCAGTTCCATCGCGGTGAACTCCCCATCCTTCGGAGTTGCTGGTTCTGAACCAATCATCTTCTCCGTAGGAATGTCATAATTATCCTTCGAGTCTACATTCTTGAGCATAAACAAAGAGTCAGCTTCAACTTCTTCAATCGATGCTTTCCCACTTGTTGTAGCAATCAGATACTTCTTTAACTCCTCAATGTGATCATATAATTCATCGGCCAACCCCTGAGCTCTCTTCGCTTTGGTCCAATATTTACCGACCTTAAGAGGATCATTTAAGTTTGCTTTTTCGAATTGTGCGTAAGTGATATCATTCTTCGCCATGAAGTTCTTGTTTGTTGTCTCAAGACCTTCATTAATTACTACAAATGCATCTAAGATATCCTTGGACACGTTCATCGCCAATAGGGCGGTGAGTACCAAGTACATCATGCCAATCATCTTCTGACGCGGGGTTTCTTTTCCTCCAGCCATTTATTCTAATATTACTTTTTTTTTGGTTTTTGAAAAGAAATTATCCGTTTTGACCTCCTGGGTTCATAGCAGCTAGCATGTTGCCATATACTCTATTTAACGCAGATAAATTATTTGAAAGCTCAGAAATATTCTCCTTATACTGCTTTGTATCGTCCACAGAAGCCTGAAGGTTAGCCATCAACTCGCTAATACCTGCATAGAATTGTTTGGTCGATTCCATTTGCTCTCTACTTCCTTGAAGCTGCGCATCATAGATGCTATTCAGTTCTGACAACTTCGAAGAAACAGATTTCAACTCAGTTGCATAATTCGCCCCATCTTCGGAGGTTAAACTGATACTCTCCAAGCTTTCTGAAGCTTTAGAATAAGTTGCAGACAAAGAGTCAACATTGGACGCTGCATTTCTTACGCTAGATACGTATTCATTCGTAGCAACTGAGGCATCCGATATATCTGAAAGCTTACCTGCATTATCGCTAAGTGATCTTAAGCCTGATCCTAAACTTTCGATTAACTCTGGACCAATTTTCGCCTCTTCCAATAGATTATCTAATTGCTCCGTGATTGGAAGTTCTTCGTTGTTTGAAGACCCCGTTTCTTCAAGCATTTCGTCATGTGCTTCTTCTTCCTCGTCATGAGCCGCTGCTTCTGCTAATTCAGGATATACCAATTCCCATTTTGGTTCTTCATGTTGTGGTTCGAAAGCGGAGAAAAAGAAAATGATGGCTTCGATACTTAAACCACCAACGAGCATAATACCTGCTCCAGGC
Organism: Salibacteraceae bacterium; assembly: GCA_023262195.1. Lineage (GTDB taxonomy): Bacteria > Bacteroidota > Bacteroidia > Flavobacteriales_G > Salibacteraceae > SHAN690. The sequence continues at coordinate 5,858 of JALRDM010000319.1, forward strand.
CAGTGTTGAATCTTGAACATCGCACCGACAATCACAATTGCTGCACCAATACCATACAGCTTGGCCATGAACTTTTTCCAACTTTTACTTCCTGGTCTGAAACCTTTTACTTCTTGTGACATAATTTGAACAAATTAGGGATTTAGATAATTGATTTTGATTGTTTTTTATTGATTAAATATCGTCACCCTTGGCTCTACCCAAGTATGACATTACGTTTCTGAATCCGATATAGCTTTTTGCAGTATCTTGATATTCGTAAGCTCTAGTACCGTTTTGCAAGTAGTAGCTAATATCCTTCCAGCTACCCCCTCTGATTACCTTTCGCTTGAGAACCGGTGGATCGTCATCTTTTGCATCATAGGTATAATCCATATTTAAGTCATGAGCGAAATCATATGAAGACTCATCATATGCATTACTCGTCCACTCCGCCACGTTTCCACTCATGCAATACAGTCCATAATCATTAGGAGAGTATGATGTAACTGGTACAGTGTGGAATCCACCATCATCGACATAGTTACCTCTCATTGGCTTAAAATTAGCCAAGAAACATCCTCGAGTATTTCTTATGTAAGGACCTCCCCACGGAAATGGTGCAAGGTCTAATCCACCTCTTGCAGCATATTCCCACTCGGACTCAGTTGGTAATCGGAAATCCTGAACGCTTACTCCTCCTATTTGATGCAAATATTTATTAAGGAGATCTGTTCTCCATATTCCAAACGCCCTAGCTTGTTTCCAGGTCACACCAACTACAGGATAGTCGTCATAAGCGGGATGCGAGAAATACATTTTCGTCATGGGCTCGTTAAAGCTATATGTGAAGTCATGCACCCATACAAGTGTATCAGGATATACATTAATAACATCTCTTTTAATGAATACTGAACGATCAGTCATACCTCGTTGGCGTAATGGAGCGCCGGGACCACCTTTACGAGCAGCGTCTCGATAATCAATCCAGAAATATTCATAATCCAGTTTTCTTCCATCAATTTCTCTTCTCCCTCTAAATCGTTCGAATTCAGGATAATACATTACTTCCAATGCTTCTCGCTGTTCTGGCTCAGACCATTCAATTCGAGCGTTCCAATTAATATGCGGAACATCGTAGTCTTGTTCATACGCATCAGTAAAAATCAAGTGTTCTTCATCTACCTCTTCACCAATTATTCTGTGAGCAATAGAATCTCTTACCCAAAACACGAACTGTCGATATTCATTATTGGTAATCTCTGTTTCATCCATATAGAATGCTTGCACAGAAACCGTTTTTGATTTTGTTGTACTCGCATAAGGAACATCCTGATCGCTCGGCCCCATATTGTATGATCCCATAGGTAAATAGAGCATCCCATATGGATCTGGCTGAAACCATTGGATTCGATTTTGTACACCAACGAGTTGGCCCGTTCCGGAGTTACCGCAACTGCTAAGCAAAAGTGGCAAACCCAGCAGAGCTGCGGCCGATAATTTTAGCAAGTTTTTCATATTTCCTCCTTTTATATTTTTCTTCGTTGGGGTC
>JALRDM010000018.1 GCA_023262195.1 Salibacteraceae bacterium
AAATACCAAAGTGGTACTGGCCTTATTCAGTTCCTCTCCCCCTTCGTTGAAGGTGGAATAAGTAAAATAGATCCTCGCTCCTTTCACTTGTTCTATCACCGTTTTGATGGTGAGCATTTCGTCATAGTAGGCAGGCTTAAAATAGCGTACTTGATAGTCGAGCACTGGTAAAATCACCCCTTCATCCTCCAATTGCTTGTAGGTGATGCCCAACTCGCGCAAGGCCTCCACTCTAGCAACCTCAAAATATGCGGCAAAATTTCCGTAGTAGCAATAACCCATGCGGTCAGTTTCTGCATACCTGACCCTCACTTTGGTTTCAAATTCTTTTCTCGCCATGGTTCAAAGATGGCGGAAAAATCAATCTCCGAACCATCCAAACATCAGTCCAAAGCGACCTGTTGGTGAACTCAAGTCTTGGTTTGTCATGAATGGGTTATTGGCACCAAATACTGCTCTATAACCAGCCCCCACTTGGGCTTTCATAAAGGGCAAAACATTTAACTCAACGGTGGCTTCAGGTGCCAATATGAGAATTCCATCGCTAACGAGATTGATACCACTCTCGGTCACAGCACCTATACCACCCCAGCCAGCTCTGCTTCTTAATCCAAAATGGACCGCTCTCTCAGGCATAAAAATGTATCCAAACCAGAGGTAAAAAAAATTAGCTCAGAAGCTCGATTGTCTTCTGAATAAGCGGTTGCACTACCACGTCATTTTCAATGAAAGGAACATGGGTTCGATAGTCTTTTCTAAGCGACTCTAGTATTGGCGATGAATCGGCAGTACGAAAATCTCTGGCCTGAGCCGCTGTCAGCATTTCAATCGCCATAATCGACCGATAATTATTGAATACCCTGAGCGCCTTGGTAGCAGCGTTCGCACCCATACTCACGTGATCTTCTTGCCCATTCGATGAATCGATGGTATCGATTGAAGCGGGTGTACAGAGCTGTTTATTCTGGCTTACGATGGATGCTGCAGCATACTGAGCAATCATCAACCCACTGTTGAGTCCAGGATTTGCAACCAAATAAGGTGGCAAACCCCGCTGCCCTGAAATGAGCTTATATGTTCTTCGTTCTGAGATGCTGCCAAGCTCAGCAATGGCGATGCACAGATAATCTAGGTTAATTGCCAGTGGCTGTCCATGAAAATTACCTGCAGAAATGATTTTGTCCTCACTGGCGATGAGTGTGGGGTTATCGGTAACAGCGTTTATTTCTGTTTCAAAAACGGTTCGAATATGATCGATGGCATCGGCACTCGCCCCATGCACTTGTGGAATGCATCGAAACGAATAAGGGTCTTGGACATGCTTTTTTGGTTGCTGCATTACCTCGCTGCCATCCAATAAGTCGCGTATGGCCTTGGCTGCAGACAATTGTCCGGAGTGCGGCCTTACTGCGTGTACAGCATGGTCAAAAGGCTCGATGCGTCCATCAAATGCTTCGAGCGATAACGCAGCAACTTTTAAGCCCACGCTTTGCCAGTGCTCCAATTGGTGCAAAATGTAAACGCCATGCGCAGACATGAACTGAGTTCCATTCAGCAAAGCCAATCCTTCTTTGGCCCCAAGTGAAATAGGCTGAAGTCCCACATCAGCCAAGGCCTCCTGAGCTTGAACCCTTTTTGACTTATACCAAACCTCACCCAAACCGAGCAGTGGAAGACTCATATGTGCCAAAGGCGCCAAATCACCCGATGCACCAAGCGAACCTTGCTCAAACACTACAGGAATGATATTGTGATTAAATAAACTTATGAGCATCTCTACCGTTTCCAATCGCGCTCCTGAGTTACCCTTACTCAAGCCAATGATTTTTAGAAGCAGCATCAGCTTTACTATCTCCTTCGAAACGATGTCACCTGTGCCACATGCATGCGACTTCACTAAGTTTTCTTGCAAAAGACCCAACTCATCAGGACTGATTTCAACATCACACAAACTGCCGAATCCGGTATTTATACCGTAGATGGGTTGCTCAGATTTGGCGACAAACCGCACTAAAAACTTACGACCATCCGTGATTCGTTTTATCAAATCATACGATAAACCAATCTGATCTGCACCACTGGAAATTTCAAAAACCTCCCTTATCCCATATGTCTTGTGCTGAAGTCTAATCATGGTTTTGCGATTGATCGAATACAAATTCAACAAGGTGCTTTAATTCAACCTCGTTGTGCTCACCTGAGCGCATATCTTTAACCGTAATTCGATTTTCTTCGATTTCCTTGCTTCCCAACAATCCAACGTACTTAAACCCTCTGGCATTGGCGTATTTCATCTGCTTGGCCATTTTCACCGCATCAGGGTAAACCTCAGCAGCGTAACCTGCTTCTCTCAGCTGTCTTGCAAGTTCCATGCTCTTGATGGCTTCATTGGCACCGAAATTTACAAACATCATGGTGCTTTGGTCTCCCATCGAATCTGGAAAGATGTTTAACTCCTCCATTAAGTCGTAAATACGATCAGCCCCAAAACTCACCCCTACACCACTCATTCCTTTCAATCCGAAAATCCCTGTAAGGTCATCATATCGACCACCGCCACATATGCTCGAAGGAAACTTAGCGTGACCAACCTCAATGATGGCCCCGGTATAATAATTTAGCCCTCTAGCCAAAGTCAAATCGATGGTTACTTTTTCCTGCAAAGATGTGGGTAATGCCGCCAGGGTTGCGCGCATCTCCTCTACTCCACGCTGAGCATCTTCCACACCTGTGAGTGAACCGGAAAGCATTCTCAACAAGTTTTCTGGTTTTGCCTTTCTGCTGATATGGTCAAGCGCCTTTTTGACTCCATTTGCTGGCAAACCGCGTTCGATCATTTCTTTCTTAACCCCCTCTACACCGATCTTATCCAGTTTATCGATGGCGATGGTCATTTCCGTAAAGTGCTCTCTTAAGCCCGATGCTTGGGCAATGCCGCTTAATATTTTGCGGTTGTTAAGTCGAATTACAATATCTGGCAACCCCAACTTTACAAACACATCATCGATGATGGATAGCAGTTCTGCTTCATTCAGCAATGAGTCGCTACCAATCACATCTACATCGCATTGATAAAATTCTCGATACCGACCTTTTTGTGGCCGATCGGCACGCCATACGGGTTGAATCTGATACCGTTTGAACGGAAAACTCAGCTCATTCTGGTTTTGTACTACAAAACGAGCAAAGGGTACGGTAAGATCGTAACGCAATGCACGATTTGAAAGCTCGCTCAATATTTCACGACCTTTATTTTTTGCATGCTCACCATTTTCGACATAATTCCCAAGAAAATGTGACCGCTCTTTATCTGATTCGGCCGAAATCAAGCTTAACTGCTGAGGATCAAGTTTAATCTTATCGAGTAAGTCACTTGGATAATTGACTGGAGATAGAATCTTATAAATCAGCTTATCCCCTTCTTCTCCATACTTACCCGTGAGGGTTTCTAAGTTTTCCATCGCAGGCGTTTCGATGGGCTGGTAGCCATATTTCTGAAACACAGATTGAGCAGTATCAAAAATGAACTTGCGCTTTAAACTTTGAACTGGTAAAAAGTCTCTTGTGCCTTTGGGTATGGATGGTTTATTGGCCATGGCGGCAAATGTATGTGTTATGTATTCGAATTTTAGTGGATGATAAGGCATAAAAAAGGCCCCATCAATATGGAGCCTTTATGAGAAAATCATTCGAATTAAATGCGGGCAACCTCTAATGGCTTCGTTGAAATAATTTCCGAGCCATCTGCCGTATACACCTCGTATTGTAGATTTTGATCTTCATCTAATCCACGAAATGCGGTCAAAATATGTGACTCCCCATCATGAACATAGCTCCAGCTTTGGTCATCTTCACAGAACTGTACCAGCGATTCTTCTAAAACCGTTTCTCCGGATAGTTTCTCAAACTTGAATTGATTCTTGGTCGCAGTGATCAAATATTGCTCTCCTTCATACATTACATACTGTTGCTCCATTTCACCTTCTTGCATGGCGAGTGGATTACTACCTGTCCAGAATTCAATAAGGTTTAGAATAGCCACATCTACCAGAATGCAGGCACTCCAAACTTGAAACGTACCACCTGCATACATTATTAGCGTACGAATAAAACGGCCTCCAAGGTCTTCGCCACCAATTCCATCCACAAACCCGTGTGCTTTTGAAATTAATGCGAAAGAACCAAAACAGCCCGATTGGATCACTCCGATTCCCAGCATGAATGGTATTAAAAAGGCAGATACGAGTCGGTTTTTCATAATAAGTCAGATTTAAATGTTTTGGCGAAAGTTAAAACAGAGCCCGTCAAAACAAAAGCCAACTTATGAACACCTAGACTGAGCCGAGCTTCTTGTAACGGATGCGCTTAGGCTGTTCATCGCCCATGCGCTTCTTTCGGTTTTCTTCGTAATCGCTGTAGCCACCCTCGAAGTAATAAACCTCACTGTTGCCTTCAAACGCTAGTATGTGCGTACAAACACGGTCTAAGAACCAACGGTCGTGGCTAATGATGACTGCACAACCTGCGAAGTTTTCTAAGGCCTCTTCGAGTGCTCTGAGGGTGTTGACATCTAAATCGTTGGTTGGCTCATCGAGCAGCAATACGTTGGCACCTTCTTTAAGTGTCATCGCTAAGTGTAAACGGTTGCGTTCACCACCCGAGAGCACCTTTACTTTCTTGCCTTGGTCGCTCCCGCCAAAATTGAATTTGGAAACATAGGCCCGAGCGTTAATCTCACGGCCACCCATTTCAATGATTTCTTGCCCGCCGCTGATCACCTCATAGATTGATTTTTCAGGGTCAATTTCGGAATGTGCTTGATCTACGTAAGCGATTTTGACGGTTTCTCCAACCTTGAATGTTCCCGAATCAGGAGTCTCTTGGCCCATGATCATTCTGAACAAAGTAGTTTTACCAGCACCGTTTGGACCAATAATACCAACGATTCCAGCTGGTGGCAAATTGAAATTCAAATTTTCATAAAGCAGCTTATCACCAAATGCTTTGCTCACGCCACTAGCCTCAATTACATTGTTTCCGAGGCGTGGGCCTGGTGGGATATAAAGCTCCAGCTTTTCTTCTTTGGCCTTTTGCTCCTCGGCCAGCATCTTGTCATAGTTGGCTAAACGCGCCTTGCTTTTTGACTGGCGTCCTTTTGGATTCATTCGAACCCATTCCAACTCGCGCTCTAGCGTTTTTTGTCGCTTGCTGGCTTGTTTATCTTCCTGTGCTAATCGCTTTGCCTTTTGATCTAACCAAGAACTATAGTTACCCTTCCAAGGTATTCCTTCTCCGCGATCAAGTTCCAAAATCCAACCGGCAACATTGTCTAAGAAATAGCGGTCGTGCGTGATCGCTATTACCGTTCCAGCATATTCTTGTAAGTGACGCTCTAGCCAATCTACCGATTCAGCATCAAGGTGGTTGGTAGGCTCATCAAGGAGCAAAATATCGGGTTGTTGGATCAAAAGTCTACAAAGGGCCACTCGTCTGCGCTCTCCTCCGCTCAAGTTTTTGATGGGTGTGTCCCCACTAGGTGTGCGTAGCGCATCCATTGATCGCTCCAACTTAGAGTCGAGCTCCCAGGCACCAACAGCGTCAATTTTATCTTGTAACTCACCTTGACGGGCCATGAGTTTTTCCATTTTATCTGGATTCTCATACACCTCGGGCAAACCAAAGTCATTGTTAATTTTTTCGTATTCCTCTAGTAGCGCAGTGATCTCACCGGCTCCTTCCCTCACTACTTCAAGTACAGTTTTGGAGTCGTCTAGCTGCGGCTCTTGCTCTAAATAGCCCACACTAAAACCTTGGGTAAAACTCAGATCTCCTATAAAGTCCTTATCTACTCCTGCGATGATCTTTAGGAGAGACGATTTGCCCGATCCGTTAAGACCAATGATGCCAATTTTGGCCCCATAGTAAAAGCTGAGATATATGTCCTTAAGGACAGTTTTACTAGGAGGATAGACTTTACTAACCCCTTGGAGAGAGAAAATGATGTTTTTACCTTCGGACATACGTTGATTATATTAATACGTGAACGAAGTTAACAAAGCATGATTCCGATCAAATAAGAAAAAATGTGCTAATCCATTCCATTATTTACCACCCAGCGCACCAGACCCGCAAGGTTGGCCGCACCCACTTTCTTGACGATATTAGACCGATGGCTTTCGACCGTATGCCCACTTAAATTCAGCTTATCGGCAATTTATTTGGTGCTCATTTCATAGTACAAAAGCTTGATTATTTCCGTCTCTCTGTGCGATAAATCTTGGAATAAGGAACTACTCGCTACCTACAGCGTTTGCGTTGAGACCATGTACATTTCCACGTCCACTGGCAACGGATCATAATCAAAATAGGTGTTAAGCTAAGCATTTTCTGCTCAGTAGATATTTTACATTCGTCTTTAATTTATCTCTCCTTAGAGCGCCTGATGAATATTTATTTACAGACTACATCACCCCATATACAGAGTCCAACCTATTCATCAAGCAACCATACCCCAATCGCCATTGTGGTTTTGACTCAATTCCTCTGCCCTAAGAAGGTCTAATCTGCCACCAGCTTTGTCGCCAAGAGAGAGTCTAAATGCTCCGCGTTTTTGATATGCTTGTGCATTGCTCGGATCTAACCTCAAGGCAGTATTCAAGTCAGTCATGGCTTTGTGATCCACATCCAAAAGACGGTAAACTTCTGCGCGCTTCAAATAAAACTTTGAAACCTTGGCTTGCATTTTTATGGCATCGGATAGATCTGCCAACGCCCCGCTCAAATTATTCAATTTGATGCGCACCACGGCCCTTCGATACCTGTGCATGGCATTGTCGCCATCAAGCTTGATTAACTTGCCAAAGTAGCGTTCAGATATGTGATACTTTCTGTCTCGAAGCGCCTTATAAGCAATTTCTTCCACGCGCTTGATCCACGACTGCACATGTTCGTTTTTGACATAGTTAAGCAGCGATTCATCCTTTACTATCAACTGCCCATTAGAATTCACGAGCATCAAGTAGGCTTCTTTGCAAGGGATGTCAAGTTGGTTTCGCCAATCATCTCCATTTATGTAGCTTGACCAAACGGCTTTGCTTTGGCGGATTACTTCTTGCCATGCGGCATCACTATAATTAAGTGGTCGGTGAAAGGAGTGTAGAAAACTGTTTAATTCATTTGCGCTCATAGTACTCAGATTTTAATTGGTTTTTTAATTAATCTGAGATCAAAGCTCAAGTGGCTCAACGTAATCTATTTACGTTCAAAAATTATTTCACTGTTTTTCCTGCATACATCAGAAATACCGTGGGTTTGCGATCGATACTTATTTTAGTCTTTTTCATTTCCACTACCGTTTTACTCACAATGGATT
>JALRDM010000040.1 GCA_023262195.1 Salibacteraceae bacterium
CTGTAAGAAGAAGCCGAAGTGGATTGCAGGATGAAAACAAACCCATTGGTTCATTCATATTCTTGGGTACAACAGGCGTAGGTAAAACCGAGCTGGCAAAAGCTCTTGCCGAGTATTTGTTTGATAATGAAAACGCCCTAACCCGAATTGATATGAGCGAATATCAAGAAAGACATGCGATGAGCAGGCTTGTTGGAGCGCCTCCGGGATATGTGGGATATGATGAAGGAGGACAGCTCACCGAAGCCGTGAGGCGCAAGCCATACTCAGTCATTTTACTTGATGAAATCGAAAAAGCGCACCCCGATGTGTTCAACATTCTACTGCAAGTACTCGATGATGGAAGGCTCACCGATAATAAAGGTAGAGTGGCAAACTTCAAAAACACGATCATCATTATGACTTCAAACCTTGGCTCTGATATCATTTCACGGAACTTCGAGGGTAAGGTAGATGCCGAGCTCGATCGAGCAATTGAGACCACCGAGTTAGAAATGAAAGAAATGCTCAGACAAACACTCAAGCCAGAGTTCTTAAATCGAATCGATGAGACAGTGGTATTTAAACCCTTGGGCAAAGCAGATGTAAAAAACATCGTGAAGATGCAATTGAATCAGTTGGTAAGCCGATTGAGCAAGCAGGATATAAAGCTGTCTGTGTCTGAAGAAACCATTGATTACCTTGCCGAAAAGGGTTTTGATCCACAATTTGGGGCAAGGCCAATTAAGCGAGTGATACAGAAAAACGTGTTGAATGAACTCAGCAAGCAACTGCTTGCTGGAAAGGTAGAGCGAGGCAAAGACATAGTGCTCGACATCTTCGATGACCAATTTGTTTTCAGAGCTCCAATTAAGGACTCTGAACTGGCATCATAACCAATCATCAGCACCTTCATTTTCTTTTACTTTATTTGATAGAGAATTGAAGGTGCTTTTTATTATAAATGGTAAGTCGAAGAGGCTTAATGCCGTGCAATTGGAGATTGAAAAGACACGCAGCAATTACCCTGACTTGCAGATTCACATATCCGTTTCTAAGCGCTCTGGCGACTGTTTTCGTATCGCAAACAGTGAATTGAACAACTATGAAGCGTTTATTGCATGCGGTGGTGACGGTACGTTTAATGAAGTTTTGAATGGATTGTATTTCTCTAAGAATCCACCGCCAAAGTATATTGGTTTATTGCCCGCAGAATCTGCAAACGACTTCATGAAATCTATAGGCCGAAGGTCCGTTGATCAAATGTTGCAAAACCTGAAAAACAATCACGCGAAACCTATGGACATTGGGCTGCTTTCAAGAGCGGGTAGAACACGTGTTTTTGCGAATGCAGCTTCCAATGGTTTGGCGGTTTGGTATTCTGTAAAGTGGATACAAAACGAGGCACCATGTCTCCAAGATTAAACTATACTCTGGCAATACTCTGGTCTGTCTTAGTCTTTAAAAGACCAAAAGTTGAAATTACCATTGATGGAGAGGTGCGCGAAGAACGGTTAACAATGATTGTCATCGGCAAAGGAAACTATATCGGGTTTGGGCTTGGTTTCACGCCACAATCAAAAATTGATAACGGAAAGTTTGGGCTCACGATTCTGCGAAATTCCAGCTATTATCAGCTCATTTCTAAATACCTCAAACTGGCGAATAATAAAAAGATTGATCATCCATGGCTCTCTTACCTAGAGGCAGAGAACATTAAATTGACGGTAAAAGAAGGGTTACTTCCCATTGAAACGGATGGTGAATACTACGACATACTGGAAGAAGGTGACTCGGTAAATTATAGCATACGCACTGGTCTCTACCAGTTCGTCTAACGGTATTTATCGTTCAAGCCGATGCCCTTCAAAATCATTGGAACACACTTCCTAAGCCGATTAATTCTAGTAGCGTCCTGTTTGGCAGAACCAATATGATCTGCATATTCTATTTGTTTACCTCTTGATAAAGCATCAAAGGCAAGTTTCAAATTTTCATCTGTATTCAATGCCTGATTCAGTTCTTCTGGTATGATCAAGGGTTTGCGCTCGGGTTTAATCTCTTTACCCAATTTCTGATTTTCAATTGCCTCCAGTATGTAAGCGTAAACCAAATCTTCATCAATTTCATCGACCGAATTAAACCGCCATTGTCTCAGACCTTTAGTTTGATTCTCTCCCGCATTAACCAAGAATTTGCCTTCGTCAACCAAGAAAACACCATTAATAAACCATAACCCAACATATTGCTTAAATGCAGCTATACCTACCACATGTTTTTTGTTTAACTTGTAGTAGGGAGCCCCCCATTTAAGCTCTTCGTTTAGTTCGGTCCTAAGTAACAACCCGCGAAGCTTATCAAGTGCATCTGTCCAATCGGCATTCATCTCGAAGTACTCCTCAACCGATTTAGCCATTTTCATAGATGCGTGGATTATAGATTTTACCTCTCGAAAGTAAGATTTGTATTGAATGTCGACATTATTTGGAGCTACACTTGAAGCGATTGAAAACTAAACCCGACATTGCGGTGTGAATTTTAAAGAACTTGGATTATCTGACGACCTCATTGATTCGATCAGCTACATGGGATTTGAGAAAGCCACTCCTATACAAGAGCAGGCCATCCCAAAAATTTTAGATAGAAAAGATTTAATAGCCTGCGCACAGACCGGTACGGGAAAAACTGCCGCGTTTATTCTTCCTATCATTAATAAACTATCTCAGAAAGAAGCTTCAAATGACTCCATCAATACCGTAGTCATTTGCCCAACTCGTGAACTTGCAATTCAAATTGATCAACAAATCAATGGTTTTACCTATTTCACTTCCATTTCAAGCATAGCTATTTATGGTGGAGGTGATGGTGATGATTGGGAAGAACAGAAAAAAGCCTTGACGAGTGGAGTTGACATTGTGGTAACTACACCTGGCAAATTCATAGCTCACCTCAACATGGGTTATATGAATTTGAAAAATATTGAACACGTTATACTCGATGAGGCCGACCGCATGCTCGACATTGGTTTCCATGATGATATTTTGAGGATTTTCAGCTATTTTCCAAAAGACCGGCAAACACTTATGTTTAGTGCAACCATGCCTAACAAAATCCGAGATTTAGCCAAGGAAATTTTAAACGAACCTGACGAAATCTCTATAGCAATTTCCAAACCTGCAGAGGGAGTAATGCAAATCGCTTACTTATGCTATGACCCGCTTAAAACCAAGTTTATAAAACGGCTCATAGATGGCAAAGAGTCTTGCAAGAGCATCATCATATTCACATCCACTAAGAAACAAGTTGGAGAGGTCGTACGAGAGCTCCGAAACAAAGACTATTTGGTCTTGGGTATTTCATCTGATTTAGACCAATCTCAAAGAGAAGATGTCCTTATAAAGTTTCGAGCCAAACAATGCCGTGTATTGGTGGCTACGGATGTAATGAGCCGAGGAATCGACATTAAGGACATCAATCTGGTGATCAATTATAACGTACCAAATGATGCCGAGGATTACGTCCATAGAATTGGTCGCACGGCTCGTGCAGACACCACTGGAATTGCGGTGACACTTCTTAACGAAGAAGAGCAATACAAGTTTTTGAGAATTGAACGGCTTATAGAAAAAGAAGTGCTAAAGTCTCCTGTACCCACTGAAATTGGGGAGAGTCCAACGTGGAACCCAAATGCTTCGAATAAGAGACCGTCTAATAAAAACCGTGGAAAGAGTAAGCGATATAAGGGAAAAAGGAGCTAAACAAACTATTGCTTGCACTGCTCACTAGGCTTTGCGCCACATACACTACACGTGCCAGACCCATCGCTCAACATAGGATTACTGCTGGCACAAGTTCCTGCGAACTCACCATCTTTTTTACCCCAAATCTTGATTGCAATTCCTGCAAAAGCTAAACCTAAGAGACCTATCGCTATTAGAATGACTTTCATGGGCGCAAAGATAACAAACGCACCTCGTGCATTCAATCTTATTAAGTCGAATTAACTTCGTTCGTGTATGAGGCCTCAGGTAATTTTCTTTAGTCTAATTACTGTCCTATTCATGGTAATACTCTTCCTCTTCGATGGCACTGGAGATGGAGGCGACAGTGTTTTGCATTATTTATATGCACACCATGTAATCGAGCACCCTAAGAACTTATTTAATCATTGGGCAAAACCGCTTTTTACACTTCTTGCAAGTTCATTTGCCTACTGGGGTTTTACAGGCATAAAGCTCTTTAACGCATTATGTGCATTGATCACAGCGATTCTAGTATCAGATATTGTAAAAAATTTCGGTTGGAAAATGCCACTCTTGGCTTCTTCAATCTTTTTGCTGATGCCCTACAACCTCTTGGTGATTTTTTCTGGTCTTACAGAACCTTTATTCGCCTTGATGATCAGCTTGAGCATTTCTCTAACTATCCGAAAAAAGATTGCTTTAGCCGCGGTAGTTGTGAGCTTTTTACCCTTTGTGCGAAGCGAAGGATTGATTTACCTCGGGGTCTTTGCCTCGTACCTCATCATTGACAAAAAGTGGAAGTATTTACCGCTGTTAATCATTGGTCATGCGGTATACGGCATCTCAGGGCTCATCTATTATGACACCATACTTTGGCCATTTACCCGAATACCTTATGTAGGTAAAGAAAACTACGGTTCTGGCAAACCAAGCCATTTTATAAAGCAACTATTCTATGTAGTTGGTTTCACCATTTATATTCTTATGTGGCTCGGTGTGATTGATAAAGTGATTCGATTCTTTAAAAAGGATAGGGATTCAAAACACATCCATATTGAAACTTGGTTGATCTATGGTTTTTCAGTGGCATTCATTGTGGCTCATACTCTATTCTGGTGGTTGGGTCTGTTTCACTCAATGGGACTTATTCGAGTGCTTTTGGGGATAGCACCATTATTGGCGATCATCGCATACAGGGGAGTTATGCTTATATATGACCTAATTCCAAAGAAGCAGTTTGCCATGGCTTGGGTATGCCTAGTGTTGGCATTTGCTGTAATTCACCCTGTATTATCGAAGAAACCAATTAAAAGTTTAAAGGCTTTCAATTTAAATGAAAGTCAAAATGCTCTTATAAATCTTGGGAATAAATACGCCAGCGCTGATAACGTATATCTCTATGCAAATCCATTCGTATCAGTGGCCTTTAACGTAGATCATTTCAATCGAAGTAGTCATTCAAATGATTGGAGTTTAGTCGATGATCCAGACCAACAAAACCTTCTGGTGATCTGGGACAATTGGTTCACACCAGTAGAGGCTGGCGTAACGCTGGAGGCACTCAAAAAAAATGAACTACTTCAGGAAGTTGATCGCGTTACAGATCAGGAGGGAAATGCCACTATAGTCGTATTTAAGCGAAAAGACTAGTCGATCAGAATCTGTCCATCTCCTTCTAAAACACTATTGATAGTGCTTGGCTCAGATGACAACGTTACATTTCCTTGACTGTAGAGGAATGCCTCCAAGCGATTTTCAACATTCAGAAATACCTGCCCCGTACTTCGTGATGTTACCCACCCATTTCGTGCTTTGAGATTCTGACATTCCATGCTTCCATACGAAGCTGAATACAAATAAACTTGGTCACAGCTGCCAATGGCCGAAAGGTCACCTGTTCCTGTATGTAATTTCAGGCTAACCGTATCTGAATTGACGATTATAGCGTTAACTCCACTAGCACTCCATTGGTTAAACTGAAAATGTCTAGTTACTATAGTATCTTCAGAGTAGATATTCCCTGAATTGGCGCAATCAATTTGTTTTAACTCTGGTGAATACACATGAACGTTGATTTCATGATCATAGGATCGTAAAAAATTGCATGTATTTCGGTTCTCGATAATAAGCCAACCATCCGATACCTCGGTATGAATGTTAGGCACTAAATTCTCGCCAGCCTGGACTACTACATTGTAAGTGGAATCGTAATGCCAGGTAAGATTAATCTGATCGAAAATCTCAATTTTTTCAAACGTCCCAACCGCTCTTTGCTCTTCGATGTTTTGGCCAATGGAATTCAAGCATCGATCCTTACAACTTGTGAAAATGAGTATTACCAATATTGATAAAAACAACCTCATAAAATGCGATAACCTAACCCAAACTCAAAACAATCGGCCTTAAAAAAATGTGTCTTAAGCATCCAACGGAGCCCAAGTCTTTTTGATGCCATATAAGTAACTCCAAGCCTGTGATAAAACTGACCATCCTCTTTGTACTTAGCCACAGCATAAATGCCTTGACCAACAACCATGGTCAATCGGTCAACAACAAGACCATAACCCACCATAAGCCCAACTTGCGTAATATTAATATCAGCGCTTAAACCCTGCTCTGTAGCACTTGGCCTCAGTGCACGATTGTGGAAAACATCAAGGTTGGTAATCAATCTACTTCGATATCCAAATTGCCGACTTAACTCGGCTGTTGCCGCAAATACGGGGAATTTATTACTGCTTATGGGATAGTTCTCCTTAAGTCCAAAAGTTCCATAAGCCATGAAAGCATATTTGTCTGGTTCAGGAATTGAATCTGGCGCAATCCTTACTATCTCAGATCCTATTCGATAATTGACCGCAGCTGTAACGGAGGGAATATTAATGCCCAGATTGGGAATGGTAAATGCACCGTTTGAGTAATGCATAAATCCTAAACCCGCTGAGGCAGAAACTCGATTGCTGATTTTATAACTGCACTCCCCCACTATATTGGCCACAATATTCATACTAGAGCCGACCATTACATTCTTATAGTTATCAACTGGGTCAAAACGTTTGGTGACGTATCCGAGCCCTCCGCCTACGCGAATGCTTGTATTAAAACGATTGCTTGAATAAACAGGAAACTTAATGTGAGGGAAAAGTGCCATTGCGTAACCGAGTTGAGATGGGTTGGCCAAATCGGCAAAAAAATAGGTTAACCCTACCCTTGGGTATCTCCATTTGTATTGCCAAAACTTATCACCACTTGTTTCCTTTTCAATGGATAGCTCACCGGAGCGAACATGCCCCTTAATCAAGTGTGACACACCAACACGATGAGGGATAATGAACCCAAAATTTCCGCGAGTCTCAAGTCTAAACTGCTGAGCATGCGTTGCATGACACAACCCAATGATCAAAAGCACTAAAAGAAAGCCAGGTAATTTTACCATTATCGAATTGATAGACGAAGATTGCAAAGAATGGGAACGCTGCAAACAAAAACTTCAAACTGCCTGATCAACAGTATCGAGATATTTTTCATTTGATTGGTCACATCATTGGTGTGATGCTAATATTTGCCAACATGAGACCAGATCTAAAAGCCTTCGAAAACCTAGTTCAAATAATATCAGAACTGAGAGAGCAATGTCCATGGGATAGGAAACAAACCCTTGAGTCACTGAGGTATTTGACTATAGAGGAAACTTATGAGTTAAGCGATGCCATTATCGACCATGACCTAGAAGAAATAAAAAAGGAGCTTGGAGATCTCATCATGCACATTGTATTCTATGCACAAATAGGCAGTGAAACCAAGGCATTCAATATCGCTGAAGTAATTGAATCTGTAAACGAAAAAT
>JALRDM010000267.1 GCA_023262195.1 Salibacteraceae bacterium
TCTTTTTCGGCCGTTGCCCGCACTGCAGCACGACTCAAAATCGAAACTTGTACACGCGTAGAATCCCGAACAATACACTCACCCTCAACGGCTGTACTCCTCGCATATAGGTAGTAAGTCGTTGGCTCGTTATTGCTAATATCCAGCGTATTAGATGTTTTGTCTTCAAGTAATACTTCAGAACCAGTGTATGGCTCAAGTGTCCAGAAATAATGGAAGGTATTTGCCGGATTTGTTGATATGGCTTCAATCGATGCACCGGCATCTTGGCACACCGAAGTATCGTTCGTTAATAGCAAATCGAAGTCACTCACCGTGACATCAAACGTGTCGATAATGTCGCATCCATTATCCTTGGTTGCACGCACAAAAAACTGAGTGCGTGCTTGGGTGAGCCCATCGATGAGCACAGAGGAATCCGTTGAAATTATTGTACTGAAATTTGGGTCACGACTCCATTCATAACTGACTTGTGCATTAATGGCGTTTGCTACGATAGTGAATGGATTAAAGGTGCTACATACGATGGTATCATCTGGCATATCTAATTCAAATCGATCTACTTCTACCGTTTGTGTGATCCGCTCTACACATCCGCCATAATCAATTCTTAGCACATAAGTGGTGGTTTGATTGGGCGTTGCCACGGGGTTTAACGATGTAGCGTTGTTTAACGATTGAGAGGGAACCCAAGAAAGGGTAGCGTCACCAAGATTCTTGAATCTAGCATCTGGAGGTCCAATTTGTAACGCATCGCCAACACACGCACTGAGTGTGTCGAGCACATAGGCCGTGTCAGTTTTAATTACAATTTCTCGGGAAATGGTATCATTCAAGTTGCAGCTGTTTGGGTCAGAAGCTATGAGCTGTATGGTATATGTACCAGCTTGGGTCAGCGTAATGGACGGTTCCATAGCCGTGCTTGTTTGCCCATTTCCTAAATCCCAGCTAAAAGTGGTTGCATTTTGGATAAGGCTTTGGTTATTCGGGGTGAAAGTAATTGGAGCACAAGCGAAACTTGGCATATCAAAGTCTGCCACGATAATCGGTAGTTCCATGTCTATCTTGAAGACGCCAAGGTTGCAATTGACACTTTCATTGGTGGTTGACCATGCTCCGGGATCAGGTTCAATCGGAAAGTCATTACTTCCGCCACAGCCGGCACACACAGCCTGATATATTACTCCCCCCCGGTCAAAGCGGCTTGTGCCACCATCTACATGTTCGCCACTTGCAGTTCCAGATTGATCACCTCCAAAAAAAGAACCATAGGTTTGAGTATTGGCATCGGAATCAAATATGGCGAGGTAGAATTCTGACTCCGCTGGGTCTGGGGTTGATTTAAACGCACCATTTGTGACGGGAAGCCCGCCAACGTCTGAGGCGTTATTGTTATTGTTATTAAAGTTTTGTGTTGCTCTGCCACCCCATCCTGCGATATAGACTGAGTTGCAAACGTCAACTAGAAAGGAGGTGGGGGAAATATTTGGTCTTCCTGATGTACTTCCAAATTGTGTACTCCACACCCGAGATTCAAGGTTTGGTCTAAAGCGAGCCAAAACTTGTCCGCCACCAACATCATTAAACCCAGCATTGAATATAAAGTGATTTCCAGTGTTTTCTGTTTGTCCAAAAATATGTGGATAGCCTTGGTTATCGAGTTGAATCAGATACATCTGGTCATAAACATTTGACCCAAAGTATGTGGAGCTGATAAGGTCATCACCATCCTCATTGAGGTGTGCGATAAACCCATCTGCCTGTCCACCGCCAAACCCAGTTTGAAATGCCGATATGGTAGTAGGAAAGTTTAAAGACTGTGTTCCGCCACAGATGAATAATTCGTTCGATTTAGAAACAGCCACCCCGTAGCAACCATCATCCCGCGTACCACCCAGATAGGTCGACCAAAGAATTTCAGTCAAATCGCTATTAAGTTTGGATACCACACCATCCAATTGCCCAGCTAGGCTGGTTTGATAGCCAGTACCGCGTCTAGGGAAGTCATCACTCCTGGTGCACGATGCTATGATTACTTCGTTATTTTCATCAAGCATGATTTCTCCGCGCGCCTCATCTCCGTAGTTATATCGGATATTTTGCGAGTTGTTAATACCATCATTTCCAGAACCGCCCAAATATGTGCTGCCTAAGAGTGATGTGCCAGAGGCATTAAACTTGGTGACAAACATGTCTGAACCGTTAGGATACGGAATACCAAAACTTAGATTTTGAGCCGACATAGCCTGGCCCCCTCCAAAGCTGCGATCTGCGGCACCATTGGTTGTTGGGAAATCATCTGAACCAGTTGTGCCGAGTAAAAAGAGGTGATCATCATCGTCCACGATAAGGCTGTGGGGTAAGTCTGTGTCTTCTCCACCAAGGTAGGTTGAATAGACTAAGTTGTTTCCATCGCTAGTGAATTTACTAATGGTCACATCCGATGGCACCCCTACGTTTGGTCCACCATTATGATCAACGTCAAAAGCACCGGTAGTAGTAGGGTAGCCATCTTCTGTACTGGCACTTCCAGCGTACAATACGCCATTGAGCCCCGGTGTTGCTGTGTAGCCCCAGTTATCGCTCTCTGATCCTGAAAATGTAGAGAAAATCAATTCTGGATCTATGATTAGTGGTAGGGTAGTGTCATAAGCGCCAATGCTATATGAAACTGCAGTGCCAGACAAAACAAACGCGGCATCTATCTCCCATGTCTTCTTGCCGCGAGATTGATATACCTTGGGTTTTGTGTCTAAGATATCCGATACGCTGGTTTTAATTAACACGTTGCCATCACGAGTAAGCTTCACTTCATCAGCGTAATCCACCTTCATGCGTATCTCTCTGTAGTCGCCTCCTGGATTGACTACAAATTCATACTTCATGCTACGACCAGATTCTGTTATGGTGAGATCAATATCATCGTAAATCCCTTCATACGTGACCGCTTCGGTTGGGTGAATTTTGGTGCGCCATCGAGACTCGTCACCGAGGTAATAGTTTAAATAATGTGGGTAAGGCCGACTTGTAGACTTTTTGGTCTCCAAGTTGGCTCCAAGAAACCGGAGTTTGAAAACGTGGTGATGTGCAATGTTATCTGCTAACGAGGCGTCCTTTTCATAGTGGACGCCATGAAGACCAGACCGGTCGGTAAGATGAAACAAGATGCCATCATTCTCTAGGTACGCGTTTCCACCTGGTACACCTTTTTTGAAAGCAAAAGATTCTGTCCATTGACCCTGATTAGGTATAAAGCCTTGTGCCTGAGTGTTTAAGGTCAAGAACCAGAGAGCTACGATGACAAAAATCCGAGTGGTCATATCAATTGCTAAATGTATAAGACTATCCATAAATCATTTGGTTGGATAGCGATGATTTCAACTCAGGTCGAATTGGGCTATAAAATCCACTTACTTTGTAATTCAAAGTGAATTAATCATGGAAGAAGCGAAGGAGCAATTAGAGGCTTTGCAAGACATCCGATCAATGATGGAGCGAAGCTCGCGGTTTATATCCTTAAGTGGCCTAGCGGGTGTGTTCAGTGGCGTATTTGCGCTTATCGGAGCCTATTTGGCTTACTGGAAAACAAACAGCGCGCAATGGATAATAAGAGCACAGGACACTGATTTCGGGACCGGACAAATTGTAAAAATCGATTGGTCTGTTGTTTCATTTTTAGTCATTGATGCACTTTTGGTCTTTATACTTTCGGTTGGGGTGAGCTACTACCTTACTCGTAGAAAAGCGATAAAAAATGGATTGCCGTTGTGGGGTACATCAAGCCGCCAGATGCTAATTAACTTAGCCATCCCTCTTATCACAGGAGGTGTTTTTTGTGTGATACTCTTTTATTATGGCTTAATCGGGCTTATCGCACCTACAACACTGGTTTTCTATGGTTTAGCACTCTTGAATGCAGGTAAGAACTCGCTGGAAGAAATCAACTATTTAGGAATCTCTGAGATTGCCCTTGGCCTAGCAGGTTTGTTGATGAAAGGACAAGGATTGCTCTTCTGGGCAATTGGGTTCGGGGTATTGCATATTGTCTATGGGATTGTAATGTATTGGCGCCACGATCGATGAAATCATTGATCCATAATCTGGATAAAGCTTTTGAGAATCGCATTCGCCTAGGCGTAATGAGCATTCTCGTGGTGAATGATTGGGTCGAGTTCAATGAATTGAAAAAGCTGCTCGAAGTGACCGATGGTAATTTAGCAAGCCATATCAGTGCCCTCGACAAGAAAGGATTTATTGAAACTCGAAAAAAATTTGTGGGTAAGAAACCCAACACTTCTTTCAAGGTCACCGAAAACGGACGCTCGGCATTTCAACAACACATAAGGGCGCTCGAAGAGCTTCTTAAGAATAGTTCAGCATAGCACGTTTACCAATCGAAGTATTCACTTTCACAGTTTTATGCGCCAAAGGATAATTGACCGATCATCTCCACATGTCGCTAATAATTGTTCGTTTTCTAGCCAAAGAGCCGCGTTGACAGAATTTATATGGCCACCTGCCTTTGCTCGATCAAGTCGTGTAGGGGATTGAAGGTTGTTGAGTTCCCAGAGCTTTATGGTCTTATCTCTGCTTGCCGTGGCTATCCACTGGTTGTGACCTACAATGTCGTATATGGCATAATTGTGAGCTGGCACACTGTCGAGCTGTATACCACCATCGAGAATTGACCATTGCTTTAAGTGGGCATCCTTGCCTCCCGTTATAAGTGTGTCGTCAGTTGTAAAATACACCGAATTAGCACCATCAATGTGCGCATCAAGCTTTTCTACAATTTTATATCCACTCGACTCAAGAATATATACTGAGCCATCACCGCAAGCCACAGCCAATAGCGTTTGGGATGGATTTACGGCTAACCTTCTAATCTTCTCTCGGGATAGAGAAAGGTGACGGGTGAGACTCCATTCATTCTCATTCCAAACAGAAATACTTCCATCGCTGCATGCAGCTACAACTTCATTTTGATTTGGTATTTCTATCATATGAAATACGCCCGCATTGTGAAACTTGAGATGACGAATCTCTTGTTTACTGTTCAGATCTATGATGTGCATTGAACCGTGAATGGTTCCGATCACCAAATGAGTGTTGTTGAGGTTTAAAAGACTGTAAACAGTATGCTCCGTTCTTATGGCAAAAGGATTGGTCTCAAAAGTTTCGAGATTCCATTCGGCCACCACCTTGTCAGCACCTGCGCTAAAGAGTGTGTTTACTTTCCGGCCAGGGGCTAGCGCGTACAGAGCTGCGCTGTGGGCTTGGAGCTGTACTATCTTTTCGGCCTGAATCATTCTAATCTACAAGCCGATCGATGGCGCTGGCTAGGTTGTGATCTTTTTCTGTAATGATATTGCCTGCGTCATGGGTGTTGAGTTTTATTTCGACCGTCTTGTAC
>JALRDM010000114.1 GCA_023262195.1 Salibacteraceae bacterium
CGAAGTGTATGCTAAGCGTGTATTCTTTTCTAATGGCATTCACCACCACTACAGCATGGCCAAAATCCCAGCGGAATTCTCTATTGAATATCTTGATCAATTGTTGAGCGAAACTGGTGCTGTGCTCTCTGACGAGGCTAAGAAGGCCATTTTAGATCCGGAATTTGACAATAAGAAAGTAAACCTTGACCCCTCAAAGGGACTGCTCAAGGGAAGTGCCGTTAACCTTTATGCACCTGACGTTACTGAGGCCGAGGTTGATGCATTTTATGCGGCAATGGTTGACAAAGAAGACAAAGAGCCTATTTCCTATGGCCTTAACAGCCGCATGGAAAAAGATGCTGACGGCAATTTGATGGAAAACGTTTACAAGTCTGGCGGGCTTTATGGCCCAGCGATTGACAAGGTGGTGTATTGGTTGGAAAAAGCCGCTGGTGTTGCAGAAAACCAAGCGCAAGGAGACGCTTTAAAACTTCTCATTGAATATTACAAAACTGGAGACCTTAAAATTTGGGATGACTATAATATCGCTTGGACAAAGGCCACGGAAGGTGACATCGATTACATCCAAGGGTTTGTGGAAGTGTATAATGATCCTAAAGGATATCGAGGTTCATACGAGAGCATTGTTCAAATCAAAGATTTTGACGCGAGTGAGCGCATGAAAGTATTGATGGACAATGTGCAGTGGTTTGAAGACAACTCTTCCATCATGGACGAGCACAAAAAGGCCAACGTGGTTGGTGTAACCTATAAGGTGGTAAACGTAGCTGGCGAAGCTGGAGACGCCTCTCCTTCTACTCCAATTGGGGTGAACCTTCCAAACGCCAACTGGATTAGAGCCACGCACGGTTCAAAGTCGGTGAGCCTTGGAAATATCGTGAGCGCCTATGCCGAAGCGCCAAGCAAAGGGTTTAGCGAAGAGTTTATCCGAACGGAAGAACTTAGAGCACGTTCGAAAGAACACGGCAAACTCGCGGGCAAATTGCACACCGCATTGCACGAAGTGGTAGGCCACGCTTCTGGTAAGCTCAACGATGGTGTGGGTACACCAAAAGAAACCTTGAAGAGTTATGCCTCTACCCTTGAGGAGGGTCGTGCAGATCTTGTAGCCCTTTATTTCCTTATGGATTCGCAATTGGTTGAATATGGACTTATGCCATCACTTGAAGTGGGAATGGCCGAATACGACTCTTACATTAGAAACGGCATGATGCTTCAACTGCGAAGATTAGAGCGCGGTGAGCAAATTGAAGAGGCTCACATGCGTAACCGTCAATTGGTGGCGAGCTGGGCTTACGAGCGCGGAATGGAAGACAATGTGATTGAAAAGGTTGAAGAAAATGGCAAGACCTATTTCGAAGTGCGCGATTACGAAAAGCTTCGAGTGATTTTCGGAGAGTTGTTGCGCGAAATTCAGCGTATAAAGAGTGAAGGTGACTACGAAGCTGGACAGGCGTTGGTAGAAAATTATGGAGTTAAAGTAAACGCTGACCTACACGAAGAAGTGTTGAGTCGAGCTGAGAAGCTGAACAGCGCACCATACGGTGGATTTATCAATCCAAAGCTTATGCCTGTGATGGAAGGCGAAACCATCACCGATGTGAAGGTGGAATACCCAGCCGACTTTACCGAGCAAATGCTTGAGTACGGAAAGAACTACGGATACCTTGTCGAGTAATTCATAATCAGAAATATAAAAGGAAGCCCGATGCAGTTGTGTCGGGCTTTTTTATTTCAACCCTAGTTGGTCCGTCACCCAGTTTCTCACATTTCCCACCAATACTCCCAACTTTCATAGGCATGGTGTGTTGCGCTTATATATTTGCGCACCTTCAAAACCAAATCCATGAAAAAAGTATTGAGTTTACTCACCATTTGTGCCATCACGGTTAGCCTTTCGGCACAAAAAAAATCGGATGATTCTGAGTCTAAAAAGCAAGCCACGCTAAGCGGGATGTCATTCCGAGCAATCGGTCCAGCGCTGGTGAGTGGCAGAATTATCGATTTGGCTGTAAACCCGAACGATCCGAATCAATTTTATGTAGCTGCCGCCTCTGGAGGCGTGTGGAAAACC
>JALRDM010000180.1 GCA_023262195.1 Salibacteraceae bacterium
GGCCACATCTTCGCTAGACTCAGAGAGTGAACGCTCCGTGCAACAAGCACTTGATAGATTGATGCAAGGCAGAACAAGCATTGTTATCGCCCACCGATTGAGCACCATAAAAGGTGCAGATAATATTTTGGTCATCGACCATGGTGTTTTACGCGAGCAGGGCAACCATGAATCATTGATGGAAATTCCCAATGGTGTTTATAGAAATTTAACTGACCTTCAAATATTAGGCTAAGGCCCTTGATTTGCGGTATGATATACGGTATATTAATCCCGAAGTTAGGCCACCAATACCTTGTTCCAGACATTGCCATGAAACATCAATAGCCACCATGGTTAAACTGAGCTTCGGATAAAAGCTAATTCCAACCACAAACGCTATGGCATAGACAAATATGCCGATGGCTCCACCAGCAGCGATTCCATATTTGAAAGAATCCTTGATTCTTGGTGCAAAAAAAGTCACGAGGGTGATGATCAACCCGATTCCTAGATATACCAAGCCTGATACTAGCAGGAAAACATCCAATGGATAATTGATTTTCAATAAGTCGTTTAATAAAAGTCCGTGCCAAGCATAGGATAGACAAAACATGGCTAGTGAGCTTACGATCCAAGATAAATAGAATGAAACTGAAGTTTTTGATCTATTCATTTCCCATGTTTATACGAAACATTTATAAGCATATTCTATTACGATTTTCAGATCAAAAAGTTTGTCCAACAATGTCAGTTTTTAAAACAACAAATCCGCTTTTTATTCGCAGCCACTAACCCTACCTTTGCCCTTCTAATCTGAATTGAGATTTGACATGTTTGAAAATTTATCCGAGAAGCTAGAACGATCATTTAAACTACTGAAGGGGCAGGGCCAAATCACTGAGATTAACGTGGCCGAAACCATGAAAGAGATTAGAAGATCTCTACTCGATGCAGACGTTAACTATAAAATCGCCAAAGATTTTACAGATACTGTGCGAGAAAAGGCCTTAGGTCAAGACGTACTCACTGCAGTTTCTCCGGGTCAGCTTTTGGTTAAAATTACTCGAGATCAGCTCGCTGAGCTCATGGGTGGAGAGGCATCTGAAATCAACATTACAGGAAAACCGGCCGTGATTCTAATGGCGGGTCTTCAAGGTTCAGGTAAAACAACCCATTCAGGAAAACTTGCACGGTACCTTAAGTCTAAAAAAGGCCGGAGTGTGTTATTGACGGCATGTGACATTTATAGACCAGCGGCAATTGATCAGCTAGAAGTTGTAGGAGAGCAGGTTGGAGTAGAGGTTTATACAGAGCGCGAAAACAAAAATCCCGTTGAGATTGCTAAAAACGCAATCAATCATGCTCGCAATCGTGGAATAAATACGGTTATCGTGGATACTGCTGGACGCTTGGCAGTTGATGCGGAGATGATGGATGAGATAGAGGCCATCAAAAACGCCATTAATCCCTCAGAGACACTTTTCGTGGTAGATTCCATGACTGGTCAAGATGCGGTCAATACTGCCAAAACATTTAATGATCGAATCGATTTCAACGGAGTTATTCTGACCAAACTCGATGGAGATACCCGTGGCGGAGCTGCTCTGAGTATCCGATCAGTAGTTGAGAAGCCTATCAAATTTGTAGGACTTGGTGAGAAGATGGATGCGCTTGATGTATTCCACCCGAGCAGAATGGCCGACCGTATTTTAGGTATGGGCGATATTGTGTCGCTGGTAGAAAAGGCACAGGAGCAATTTGACGAAGAAGAGGCTAAAAAGCTCCACAAGAAGATTGCAAAAAACAAGTTCGACTTTAACGATTTCCTTGGTCAGATACAGCAAATCAAGAAAATGGGGAATGTTAAAGACCTAATGGGTATGATTCCAGGCATGGGCAAGGCCATGAAAGGGGTTGACATTGACGATGATGCGTTCAAGGGAATAGAGGCAATCATTAAATCCATGACGAACTACGAAAGAGAAAATCCACATGTTATTAATGGTTCTAGGCGGCAGCGTATTGCCTCAGGCAGTGGTTCGAGTGTTTCAGATGTGAACAAGCTGCTAAAGCAATTTGAAGACATGCGTAAGATGATGCGCATGATGAACGATAAGAGTAAAATGTCACAAATGATGCGTGCGATGAAAGGCGCTACTGGAGGAGGTAGAATGTGATTTTATGATGTTATTAGACGGTAAAGAAATTTCAAAACAGCTTAAAGATGAGCTCAAGGCTGAGGTCAATGAGATGCTGGCCAACGGCTATAGACCACCACACCTTGCCGTCATACTTGTAGGAAGCAATGCCGCCAGCGAGACCTACGTCAATGCCAAGGTAAAAGCCTGCTCAGCAATCGGCTACGAAAGCTCAGTAATCAATTTTCCTCCAGAAATTACACAGGAAATGCTCCTTCAAGCTATTGATGACCTCAACGAAAACGAAGAAATCGATGGCTTCATAGTACAACTTCCACTACCTAATCATATCGATGATAAAACAGTGATCGAAAGGGTTATGCCAAAAAAAGACGTAGATGGTTTTCATCCCATCAACGTTGGTAAGATGGCCCTCGGTCTTGATGCATTTATTTCGGCCACTCCAGGCGGAATAGTTGAGTTGCTTAAAAGGTACGAGATTGAGACTGAAGGAAAGCATTGTGTTGTTTTGGGTAGAAGTAACATCGTAGGAGGTCCCATGGCCATGCTGATGAGGCGAAATACATACCCAGGAAATTCCACGGTTACTGTAGCTCATTCTAGAACCAAGAACTTAAAGCAGATCTGTTTGCAAGCAGACATACTTATTGCCGCCATCGGTAAACCAGAGTTTGTCACCGAGGACATGGTAAAAGAGGGTGCAGTGGTAATTGATGTTGGCATCAATAGAGTTGATGACCCATCGCGCGAAAAAGGTTACCGACTAACTGGAGACGTTGATTTTTCAAATGTTTCAAAAAAGGCGAGCCACATCACTCCAGTCCCTGGAGGTGTAGGCCCCATGACCATTGCTTACCTGCTGAAAAATACCATGATTGCTGCGCGAAAGCGTTTGTAGTTTTCAACAATGTTTCCCTGTTAATCTTTAGCTCTCACAGGTTCAAAGCAAAAGGCATTTGAGCAACTTC
>JALRDM010000203.1 GCA_023262195.1 Salibacteraceae bacterium
CAAATTCAAAAGATTTTATCACTGCGGCAAATTCAAGTTTGCCGGTAGCCTCATCAACCACCACGGTAACCTTGTGATTGTCAGCTTCTATATCTTCAACAGGTGTGCTACTGAAGAATTTGATATGCCCATCGCGTGTAAAATATTTTCCTTGAGCATCTGCTCCAAAACATGCAGCCATAGCTGCTATTATTATTAATGTCTTTTTCATTTTAGTGTGGTTTATTGATTATTTGTGATTACACCCCTATTCAGCTCCACTGTTCCGCCAGGAAGCATAGATTCTGGATCGCCATTGAAGCCAGAGCAGATACCTTTAATGGTAACCTCTCCTTCAGGTATAGACTCGGGCGTTTCTTGAAATGTACAATTGACGATTGAGAACTCATCTGTTGATAGCTTAATGCCGATGATTTTGCCATCAGCATTGTTAATCTCCATCACGGGGCCTGTTACTTCAATGACCTTGTCTATGTATTTCTGCCCCGCTGCAGTTTCGTCATCAAGAAACTCTTGGACTATGTCTTCGCTTGTAACGGCATAATCTGCTTCCATATCTGCCGTCTCAGAATGTCCGCAGCCTGCGAGTGCCATTGCTAGGGGTACGATGAGAAAATAGAGTAGTTTATTCATGGTAGTTGTTTTTAGTTGTTTGGCATACCATCGTCAATCCATTTTTGCAAACCATCCAATTCTTGCTGATTTGCCGGACCACTGGGTGGCATTGTTTTGGTCTTAATTGCTCTTCTCTCAATCGCAGCAATGTTTGCCGTGATTTGATCATAGGTTTCTAACACAGGAAGAGTGCTGCCGTCTGCGTGACAGCTTGGTGTGCTCGCGCAGGAGCCAGTGATGAATGGTTCAATGTCATCCGCAAAAGTCACCACAGAATCTGCCTGTGTAGGATAGAGATCATCACGGTTGTCATAATAACACTGTTGTAGGGTAATCCCTGAAAGCACACTTAAAATGAGCAAGTAACCTGTTCGCTTCATGTTCATATTGTCTTAATCATTTTTAGCTCCCCCGTTTATCCAAAGTTCCACCTTCGCAATCGAACAGCTATCGAGTTTATTCCCGCCTTTCGGCATATTCGAAAAACCATTGGCATGACTAATAGATCCGAGAAATGATCCATTATCTACTGCCGCTTTCACACCTGTGTAATCATCCAATCCAACTCCACCAGAAGGTACTGAACCTTGATGACACCCTTTACATCCGTTATCGGTTAGTAAAGGAACAATAAAACCCGAAAAGGTATAATCTGCTGTGTCGCAGGCATTGCTATCCGTGATTACAGAATCATTGGTGGTAGTGTCCGCAGTTGTCGTGTCCTCAATTTCTGGCTCTTGAGCTATGGGCTCCAAAGGTTCTGTTTCACACGCGAAGGTGAGCATCAAACAAAGTGAGAACACGAGGCAGTGAATCTTCGCTATTGTGTTTTTAGGCTTCTTTGAGATCATAATTTGCAGTATAGCAACTTAAAGATAAAATTTTATGTGTAGGTACACATAAATTTGTGAGAGACTCTTATTTAGAACAATTCAAGACATTTATGCGAATTGCGTCTCTATCCATTCCATGACATTCGCCTCAACACGGGTATGAATATTCTCAGTATCAGCTTTTGTAAATGTGTCACCCGTAATCTTTTCAAATAGCTCTATGTAGCGATTACTAACCTGCTCAATGAACGCATCGGGCAAATCTGGCATTTGCTGACCCTCGAGACCCTGAAAACCATTTCCGATGAGCCATTGCCTCACAAACTCCTTACTAAGCTGCTTTTGCTCCTCACTATTCTTTTGACGGTCTTGGTAGCCATCAGCGTAGAAGTATCTGGATGAATCAGGCGTATGAATTTCATCGATCAGTCTTATTTCACCGCTTGAATCAATCCCAAACTCATACTTAGTATCGACCAAAATCAAACCCTGTTTTGCTGCGATTTCAGTACCCCTTTGAAAAAGCTTATGTGTTATATCCTCTAGTTTTGAGTAGATGGCTTCTGAGACTATACCACGCTTTAAAATCTCCTCCCTGCTAATATCCTCATCATGCCCTTCTTCGGCTTTGGTGGCAGGTGTAATTATTGGTTTGGGGAACCGATCGCTTTGTTTCATTCCTTCGGGCATCGATACTCCACAAATCGTTCTCATGCCGCGCTTATATTCTCGCCAAGCGTGACCACTTAAATACCCGCGGATCACCATCTCTATCATTATGGGCTCGCATCTTAAACCCACCGTAACATTAGCATCTGGCACAGATATCATCCAATTGGGAACTATATCCTTTGTCGCATCCAAAAACCGTGAAGCCAATTGGTTCAGCACTTGACCTTTGAATGGAATACCTTTCGGTAAAACGTGATCAAATGCAGAAATTCGATCGCTAGCCACCATTACAAGATAATCATCGCCAATGTGATAAACATCACGAACTTTACCTCTATACATCTTCCTCTGGTGGGGAAAATGGAAATTGGTTTCTTTAAGAGCATTCATCTATTCTGAAATGAGTTTGAGGTTTTTGAATAGCTGCAGCTCGTTGTTGTTTTTAATCAGGTGCAATACACGCTTCTTGTTGTTATGCGTGAGCATCAATACCTCCTTATTTCTTACAAGGAACATAGTTTCAGTGTAGGTCTGCCCATAGTCATTTAAGTTGCTCGCTTGCGCATGTGACATATACTTGAGGTCGTAGAGCACTTTATTCTTCGTATGATTCATGATGTTTACCGTTTTATCGATGGTATTCACGGTAATGGTCAATGAATCCTTCTCCTCTTTTTTCTCTTCTAGATGGTGTGGTGTCTCCACGCTGTAGCCTTTTTCACTTCCATAAAAGTGCTCTGAACAACTCAGAACCAGCTTTTTTTGAGTTAAGTCTAAACTCTGTGCTTGCGTCACACCACAAATTGCGACACATGTAAATGACCAAATTATCAATCTCATAGCCTATTTATTTGATTTTGGATTAGCATATTTTTCAATTATCGTCTCCACAACCGGGTGACGGATAACATCGGTTTTATTGAGCATCACTTTTGCAATTCCCTTGGTTTTATCCAAAATATTGAGCGCTTGGATCAGTCCGCTTAGAATTTTATTTGGTAAATCGATCTGCGTGACATCTCCCGTGATGATGAATTTAGAGCCTCGCCCCATGCGTGTTAAAAACATCTTCATCTGGTTTTCGGTAGTATTTTGACCTTCATCTAAAATGACAAATGCGTTTGATAGGGTTCGTCCCCGCATAAAGCCCAAAGGCGCAATTTCAATGACCGAACGCTCTAAATACTGCGCCAGCTTATCGTGCGGAATCATATCCATAAGGGCATCATAGAGCGGCCTTAAATAAGGATCTAGTTTCTCCTTTAAGTCTCCAGGAAGAAATCCAAGTGATTCTCCCGCCTCTACTGCAGGACGCGTTAAGACGATGCGTTGCACTTCTTTTGCTTTAAGCGCTTTTACCGCCAATGCAACTGCCGTGTATGTTTTGCCTGTACCCGCGGGACCAACCGCAAACATCATATCGTTTGTCTTCATCTCGCTGACCATCTTCCGCTGGTTTGCAGTTCGCGCTTTGATGATTTTACCCTTATTGCCGAATAGTATGGTTTGACTATCAGCTTCATCTGAAGCTGGTGTGTTGCTATCCATTAAAAGCATATTCTCAACATCCTTTGTCGATAAGCTATTGTATTGATTAAAGTGCTTTACACAATCTGCCCAGAAAGCATCAAACTTTTCGAGATCTGCCGTTTGGCCAAGCACCTTTAGCGTGTCTCCACGAGCGATGAGTTTGAGCTGAGGAAAGTGCTTTCTGATTGCCTTCAGGTTGGCATTACCTGCACCCAGCAATTCTACTGGATGACTCACATCAAATTGAATTATAAGCTCGTGCAACTATTGGCGTTTAAAAACGGAATATCGAAAGTCATTTTTCTACTTTCGTCTGTGCAAAGGAATAAATTTTTAGCAGCGATTATTCGGCAAATTCATGCCCATTGTTACCCTAATTACGGATCTCGGAAATAAAGACTTTTATCTCTCAACGGTAAAGGCCGCACTTTATCGTGAGCAGGTTGACTTAGATGTCGTTGACATCACGCACCACATTGCTCGATATGATATTTCGCAAGCCGCTTTTGTACTAAAGAATGTAATGCATCATTTCCCTACGGGAACCATTCACATGATTGGAGTATCATCCAAAAGCACCGATAACATTCGTCACTTGGCGTTTGATTATGACGGCCAAAAGATTATTTGTGCCGATAACGGTTTCTTTAGCTTGATTGCAGAAAAAAAGGCAGATTTAATCGTAGAGTTAAACCTTACGCTTGATACCGACTTCAAAAACTTCCCACTAAGAGACCTCTATACAAAGGCTGCTACCCACATATGTCGCGGAGGTACACTCGAAGTCATTGGTAAACGCACAGAGGTCTTCGAAAGGCGAACCATGTTTCAACCCGCCATTGGCGATGGGTTCATAAAAGGTGTAGTTGCATTCGTTGATCATTACGGTAACGCAGTAACGAATATTCATAAAAACCTAATCAAACAGGTAGGCAAAGGCCGCACGTTTCTCATTGGTTTTACTCAGAAGGGATATGACATTGATAGAATAGATGAGCGATTTGATGACTCATCAGAAGCCGAACGTATTGCGCTATTCAATTCTGCTGGATATTTGGAAATAGCAATTGTTCACGGCAAAGCTTCACAGTTACTTGGGCTAGAGCTAGGCGCAACGGTAATCATGACATTCGATGACTAGAATAGTAAAAATGAAATTCAGATCCGATATGGTGTCCACCTTCGAAAAGGTGTTTTGGAGTAGCAAACCGGTTATTGAACAAATGCCTGGCTGTGAGGGAGTAACTTTACATAGAGACAGAGCCGACCATTGCATAATGTTTACAATAAGCGAGTGGAAAAGCGAAGCACACCTGAATGAATACCGATCAAGTGAGTTTTTTCGAGCCACTTGGTCAAAAACCAAAGAACTATTTGATGCCAAACCTGAGGCATGGAGTCTGGATAATATCACAAATAACAACTAGAATACGTTTTGGATAAGAGAGTAAAAAAGCTGGTTTCAGACTTAGAAGAAAGAGATGAGCGCAAAGTGATCGGAGCTTTAAAAAGAATTCCTCATGAAGGATCACCCGATGTGATAATTCCCATGTTGCGCCTATTGGCAAAGTCACCAAGCAGTGAGGTTCAAATGTTGTTGCAAAAGACCTTGTTTAACCTGAAGGACCAAGCGTGTTCAGATAAATTTATCGATGCCCTCGAAATGGATGAATTAGCCCCGATAAGAACAGAGATACTCACCTGCGTTTGGCAAAGCGGGTTAGATGTTTCTGAGAGTTTGGATTTGCTCATCGATATTTCCATTAAGGATGATTACATGGTGGCGGTTGAAGTCTTAACTATTGTTGACAATACGGAGCATTTTCCAGAGCATTTATTGAGCGATAGCATTCATAAACTTGACAAAGTGTTGGAAGTAAAGTCAGAAAAGACTGGGCTTTACGGCAACTTAAGACAAGTATTGCTTGAGAAATTATTAGACTAAATCGCCTTTGGGCAAAAGCAAACAATGGAGCTCCCTTCAAAAATTTTAGAAAACGCTGTAAACTACTTCGAATCGCTGCCGGGTGTTGGTAGAAGAACAGCCATTCGTTACGCGCTTTCCGTTTTGAAAATGCCAAAAAAGGATGGCGCTGCCTTTGGCAATAGTATTTTGCAAATTACAAGTGAGTTACGATTCTGCCAGCGATGCCATAATATATCGGACGATACCTTGTGTCAAATTTGTGCACATCCTAAACGTAAGCAATCGACCATATGTGTTGTGGAAGATTTGAGAGACCTTCTGGCAATTGAGTCTACGGGACAATACTTTGGTGTTTATCATGTTTTAGAAGGCGTGATTAGCCCAATGGACGGAGTAACACCTTCAGACCTGCATATCGATAGTCTAATCGAACGTACCAAGGAAGATGCCGTGGATGAGGTAATCTTTGCCCTACCATCAACAATGGAAGGAGATACAACGTGTTTTTACCTATATAAAAAACTGGCCGATGTCAATGTTAAAATCACATCCCTTGCAAGAGGTGTTGCCATTGGAAACGAATTGCAATACACAGATGAGATAACCCTCGGTCGTTCCATTGTCGGCAGAATGCCATACGAGAGCACGCTAAATTCGCCATAACTATACCACCGGTTTGTTGAAGCTCAGCATCATCATTGTAAACTATAATGTCAAGCACTATTTGGATAACTGCTTGAGGTCTGTAAAAGCAGCAGCTAAGAATCTTGATGTTGAGGTGATCGTAGTCGATAATGCTTCAACAGATGGTAGCAAAGAAATGATGGCAAAGCTTCACCCAGATGTAGCTTACCATTATTTGGATGAAAACTTAGGCTTTTCGAAGGGGAATAACTACGGCATCAAACAGAGTTCTGGTGAGTTGATTTTGCTGCTCAACCCAGATACGGTCATTCAAGAAGACACCCTTGCAAAAACGATAGAGCACTTTGAGCAAGACTCAAATGTTGGCGGTCTCGGTATTTACATGATTGACGGTTACGGTGAATACCTGCCCGAAAGTAAGCGCGGCCTCCCTACCCCAGCAGCGGCATTTTACAAGCTGTCAGGGCTATCGAAATTCTTCCCAAAATCGAAGACTTTTGGACAATACCACGTAGCCTATTTAGATCCATCTAAAAACCATGATATAGAAATCTTAAGCGGTGCTTTCATGATGATGCGCAAGTCCGTTTTGGATGAGGTTGGGCTTTTGGATGAAGAATTCTTCATGTATGGAGAGGATATTGATTTGAGCTACCGCATCGCAAAGGCGGGTTATAAAAACAGGTACTGTGCAGACAGCAGAATCATTCACTACAAGGGCGAGAGCACAAAGAAAGATAGCGTCAACTATGTGTTTGTGTTTTATCGTGCCATGGCAATTTTCGCCAAAAAACATTTTGAAAAAGGAAGCGCTTCCCTCTTTGGTTTCATCATTAACCTAGCCATATACTTACGCGCTGGCGTTGCTTTGATAAAAACATTCAGTTCGAAAATTTGGCCATTCATTTTGGATTTGGTGGTGATTTATGCTTGCTTTTATTTCTCGACACAGTGGTATGAGGCATTTCAAGCGAAGGATTTTTCCGACCCATTCATAGGCCTTCTACTTCCGGTTTATTCATTTGTACTCTCCATTGTTTTAACCTATTTCGGATCACAAGACTTTCCTTTCAAGGCAGCTAAACTTTTCCGCGGCTGGCTCATTGGATTGTTGTTCCTGTTGTCGCTATACGCCTTGTTGCCAGAAGCTTATAGGTTTAGCAGAGCCGTCATACTTATTGGATCAGCAATGAGTTTTACGGTATGCCTGTTTTGGCGACAGTTGGTCAATCTTTGGAAAAAGTATGTTCCTAACCTTTATCAAAATCAGGATCTACGTGTCTTGGTTGTGGGAAACTCTTCATCACTTTCGAGATTAAAAGAACTTTTTGGAAAGACCAACATTCGCTTCTCATTTATGGCCTTGGCCAATACCAAAAGCTTAGCTGAAAATGATTCCACTATCGAACAAAACCAAAGTGAGATTTGGCGTGCGGTAAAAGAATTTCGAATTAATGAGGTAATCGTTGATCCGACTGTTATTTCTTATCAAGCATCACTACGATTGCTTTCGAATAGGACAAACAATGATGTAAAGGTTGAAATACTCAACAACAAGCAGATCATTGGAGTCGACAATATCTACCGGGCACACCGCTTCTCAAATGGTAATAAGATCATGACTCTTGACGTAAAGCACATCAAGCGCATGAAGCGATCGTTTGATGTTTTGGCATCTATATTTCTATTGGTGTTTTACCCAGTGTGCCTTCTTTTTGTAGATCGAAAAGTTGGTCTTTTGACAAATATATTCTCGGTACTTACCAATAGAAAAACATGGGTAGGATATGACCCTAGAGGTCTAGATCCCGTATTACCTGACCTAAACCGCGGGGTCATTCATCCCAACTATAATTTGATCTGGGCCGATAGTGATACGGAAAGTCCATTTAATGGTAATGTATCATACCTCGAATCCACTCCTATCCTAGCTGATGTAAAACTCAGCTTGCAGCATTTTGAAAACCTAGGTGTTTGATGGCGCGTTTTTTGATCGTGTTACTTCATTAACTTTGTTTTTATGAGAAGGATTCGTCCCTTTTATTTGCCACTTGTTTTAAGTCTAATAATTATTACCCCTTCTTGTATGACTTTGGATGGCAGCACAGCTCAGCGTAAAAAGAATAAGTGTTGTGGTGTAATAAAGTGTGACATGCACAGAGCCGCCCAGCGCAGAAAGCATAAAGGTGCAACGAACGCATCTAAGGCCTACCGTAAAAAAGAGCAGCGCATCAAGCGCGGTTACTAATTACCGATAAATTTTTCGCTCGTTTAGTGCACGTTGATACCTGCGCGCATTGTTTATATGCTCTCTGTAAGAACTGGTGAAATTGTGGTATCCAGAAAAATCTTCTTTGGCACACATAAACAGGTAGTTATGTGTCTCTGCATTTAAAACCGCATCTATAGAACTAGTCTCAGGCAGTAAAATTGGTTCAGGTGGCAAACCAGCGTACATATACGTATTGAAAGGTGAATCAATTTCTTTATGAATCTTAAGCACTCGCTTTATAGAGTAGTCACCAAGCGCTTTGATTAACGTTGGGTCCGAATCAAGCTTCATCCCTTTGCGCAGTCGATTTAAGTATAAACCAGCAATAACCGGTCGCTCATTCGGGTGAGCCGCTTGTTCTGATTGAACGATGCTTGCTAAAATGGCAACTTCGGTCTGCGAAAGCCCTAAAGAGGAAGCCTTCGCTTTTCTTTCATCCGTCCAAAAGCGTTTGTATTCACGCGCCATTCTTTCTACAAACTCTTCCGCTGTTGTGTTCCAATAAAACTCGTAGGTATTTGGGATGAACAAGGAAAAAACCGTTGAAGGCACAAATCCATAGCGTTGGCAATAACCCTCGTTTTCTAGAAGCTCAGACAGGGAAGCACTGTCAAATTCGAGTTGATGTGAAACTTGTGCAATGAGTTCATCTTTTTCTCTAACCGATCTAACGATGACATTGAACGGCTTGTTTTCGCTACGAAGCAGATTAACCAATTGGTTGTTATTCATCCCATCTAGGATGATGTAGCGCCCCGGCCTTAAATTGACATCATACTTCTTAAAACGCGCTACCCATGCGAAACTCGAAGTGTCTTCAATGATGCCCTGATCAAAAAGCGCCCGGTTTAAGTCGGTAAACTTCCAATCCGAATTGACAAAGAATTCAACGCTTGATTCTTCGAGATTTACTTTAGGTGCAAATAAGCGCATATAATAATCCCACGTAAGCCAGCCTCCAAATACCAGCAAGGTGAGCAAAACAGCAACCACAAACCTCCACGGCTTCATCGCTTACCAATCATTTGATAAAACATTTGATTGTGATAGCGGGCTCCATCCCAATGCCAATCTTTTTTCACTCCAATGAGCTCAAAACCCGAACGCTCGAATAGCGTGCGGCTGGCCATATTACCTTCCAATACCTCCGCATACAGTGAATGTAACTCAAAGTCCGTAAAACTGGAATCTATAGCCAACTTAATGGCTTCTAAACCATAACCCCTGCCTCTAAATTCTTCATCTATCAAAACCCCTACACCAGCTCTGCGATTCTTTTGATCAAAATCAAAAATGTCGATGCAACCTACCACTTGTCCCTCCTTGGTTTCCATCATCCATCGCATTTGCCCGTCTCGGAAAAAGTCTTGTCCCGCTTTCACAAAGGAGGTGATCTCTTCTTCGCTGTATGGTTTAATGGTATCACTCACCAACCAATTGGCCACATCATTTTCCCAACGCAATATGATGGACACATCCGCTTCTTCGGGATGCCTCAGTTGCACAGAAGTCCCAACCAATTTCAAGTTAAATGAAATCTACCGTTAAACACATGCGCTACGGGTCCAGTCTTCCAAATGCTCTTGTAATGATCATCTATCCGATGAAATTTCACATTCAAGAGACCTCCCCTCGCTTTGACCGGCAAATCGGCTAGTTCAGTTTGACCGGAGTAATTTGCCGCAATTGCAGCAGCGGTAACCCCCGTGCCACAAGCTAGGGTTTCATCTTCCACACCACGCTCGTAAGTTCGAATATCTAAACCATCGCTGTTTAATTGAACGAAGTTCACATTGACCCCATCCTTTTTGAATCGTTCTGAGTACCTTATTTTTCTGGCTTCTTCAAGCAAGGCTATGGCATCCACGTCTTCGACAAATGAGACATAATGAGGCGACCCTGTATCCAGCAGAAACGCATTATCAGCGAGCTTCTCAATAGATTGTACATCATTCATTTGAAGGGCTACGGTATCAATACTGATTACCCTAGCTTCATGTGTTCCGTCAATGGCATGAAATAAACCAACATCATCTATCATACCTATAGAATGGGCAAAAGCTGCGATACATCGCCCACCATTTCCGCACATGCTGCTCGTCTTGCCATCAGCGTTGTAATAGATCATTTCAAAATCGAGCGAGGAATGATTTCTTAGTAGCATCAAGCCATCCGCCCCAA
>JALRDM010000226.1 GCA_023262195.1 Salibacteraceae bacterium
ATAATTTATTTCACCTTTAAATTTTCTACTACCAAATTCTTTATCTGCAGCCTTTAAAAAAGAAGGTGGAAGCGTAACAGCCGGCAATGCATCAGGATTAAATGATGGTGCAGCAGCCATGCTCATTGCCAGTGAAGATGGTTTGAAACAACACGATTTAACTCCAAAGGCTAGAATTGTTTCCTCGGGAGTATCCGGTGTTGAGCCACGCATTATGGGCATTGGACCAGTAGAAGCATCGAAGCTCGCACTAAAGCGTGCGGGTTTGACAATGGACGACATGGATATTCTTGAATTTAACGAAGCTTTTGCCGTTCAAACACTGGCATGTACCCGTCAACTCGGTGTGGATGATGATGATGACCGCATCAATCCCAACGGAGGAGCCATTGCTATTGGCCACCCGCTAGGAATGACCGGAGCTAGAATTCTAAACTCGGCCGCCATTGAACTGCACAAGCAACAAAAGGAATATGCGCTTGTAGCGATGTGTGTAGGTGTTGGTCAAGGCTACGCAACCGTCATCGAAAGGGTGTAACATTTTTATAATTTTCGAGCCCTTTATCTTCCTTTATGATTGAAGAAATTTACTCCATCTATTTGCGGTCAGCAGGTGTATGCACCGATACACGTAAGCTCAAGGAAAATCAAGTTTTCATCGCCTTAAGCGGACCATCGTTTAATGGAAACGACTTTATTCAAACTGCGCTTGACGCTGGTTGCAGGCTCGCTATTGCAGACGAAGGCCGACCAGAATTCACTGGCTCAGAGCGAGTCATGGTAGTTGGGGATAGTCTTATTGCTCTGCAACAAATAGCCCATCATCACCGCAGCAAACTCAAGATACCCGTGCTGGCCTTAACCGGCAGCAATGGAAAAACTACCACCAAGGAGCTCATGCATGCCGCACTGTCGATGCAATACGACACGTATGCTACCAAAGGCAATTTAAACAATCATATTGGCGTGCCGCTGTCTCTGTTGGAAATCACCAAAGACCATGAGATTGCCATCATTGAGATGGGCGCCAATCATCAACTCGAAATTGAGGAACTATGCACCATCGCTACGCCTGATTTTGGTTTGATTACCAATATTGGGTTAGCTCATCTGGAAGGCTTTGGAGGTGAAGAGGGTGTATTCTTGGGCAAGAAAGAGCTGTTTGATCACATCATCGAGTATGAAGGAAAATTATTCCTCAATATCGATGACCCAAAGGTGGTGAGGGCAGCAAACGGTCATTCAGGCACTACATATGGACAATCAAATGAAGCTGTCTATTGCGGGGAGCCAACCTTGGAAAACGACCGACTTACTGTTGAATGGAAACGGTCTGACGAATCAGAAATGAACCGAATTAAAACTCAACTGAGCGGACTCTACAATTTCTCGAACGTAATGGCGGCCATCACCGTAGCCCGGTATTTTGGAGTCTCTTCTAAAAAGATCAACCAAGCCATTGCCAACTATAGGCCAGAAAACCACCGATCACAAATTCAGGAAACGGAGAAAGGCAACACCTTAATTATTGATTGCTACAACGCCAATCCAAGCAGTATGAATGCTGCCATTGAAAATCTCGGCAAACACCCCGAAGGCAAAACCATCGCTATTTTAGGAGACATGTTTGAATTGGGCGAACGCACAGAATTGGAGCATAATGAAAGCATTAGGCGATTGACCGAACATGGCATAGATGAATGCATACTGGTAGGAA
This sequence comes from Salibacteraceae bacterium, assembly GCA_023262195.1. Classification (GTDB taxonomy): domain Bacteria; phylum Bacteroidota; class Bacteroidia; order Flavobacteriales_G; family Salibacteraceae; genus SHAN690. The sequence goes on from JALRDM010000226.1 coordinate 1,718, forward strand.
AAGCTTTTGCTGCCGCTTCGGAATCACATGCCAATGAAACTCGATTTGAAACCACTGCCGCAGCCGCACAATTCCTTAAATCAAACACGATACACAACGCTACCATCTTGATCAAAGGCTCGAGGAGCATGAAACTGGAAGAATTGTTGGAGCTGCTCTAAGATTTTTCCCTTTGTTCGTTCTCTAAATTAACGACTCAGACAACTAAAAAAGCCCGAGCAATTTGCTCAGGCTTATCTAGTTAATTCAATTGTATTTACTCGCTGAGCAACGCTCGGCTAATCACAATCTTCTGAACCTCACTGGTTCCTTCGTAGATCTGAGTAATCTTAGCATCACGCATGAAACGCTCAACGTGGTATTCCTTCACAAAACCGTATCCACCGTGAACTTGCACCGCTTCTACAGTAGTTTTCATAGCCACCTGTGATGCGTAAAGCTTAGCCATGGCGCTGTATTTTCCAAATGGCTCTTTCTGATCTTTTAACCAAGCTGATTTCAAGCACAAGAGGCGTGCAGCTTCAATCTCAGTGCCCATGTCCGCAATTTTAAATGCAATGGCTTGATGCTGATTAATGGTTTTTCCAAATGCCTTTCGCTCTTTGGAATAAGCCACAGCTAATTCCATCGCACCCGAAGCAATTCCCAGCGCTTGTGCAGCGATACCTATTCTACCACCTTCCAAGGTTTTCATGGCGAATTTGAATCCAAATCCGTCTTCACCGATGCGGTTTTCCTTTGGCACTTTCACATCATTGAAAAGTAAGGTGTGCGTATCTGATCCACGAATTCCTAACTTGTTCTCCTTGGCGCCAACCACAAAACCTTCCATTCCACGCTCCACAATTAGGCAGTTGATGCCTTTGTGACCTTTTTCAGGATCGGTTTGTGCCATTACCAAGTAAATTGAGGCTGTGCTTCCGTTGGTGATCCAATTCTTAGTTCCATTTAGGAGGTAGTAATCGCCTTTATCCTCGGCAGTAGTTTTTTGTGACGTAGCATCAGATCCAGCTTCTGGTTCTGATAAACAAAAGGCACCAATTTTTTCTCCCGTGGCTAATGGTTTTAAATATTTCTGCTTTTGTTCTTCGGTGCCAAACTTTTCAAGTCCCCAGCAAACCAAGCTGTTGTTCACAGACATACACACCGATGCGCTTGCATCCACTTTTGAAATCTCTTCCATGGCCAGCACGTATGAAACCGTATCCATGCCACCACCTCCATATTCTGGAGACACCATCATGCCCATGAAACCGAGCTCACCGAGTTGTTTAATTTCTTCCGCAGGAAACGTTTGTGTTTCATCTCTTTCTATCACCCCTGGTTTCAACATATTCTGTGCGAAATCTCTGGCTGCATCTCGAACTGCTTTTTGTTCTTCGGTCAATTCAAATACCATAGTCTATATTATTGTTGTTTCGACCCCGAGTTGGGGCCACAAATGTAATTTTTGGATGTGATTAGAACAGTCATTCGAGGAATTGGTTTAATGTGCGGTACTTCGCTCGATGGCTTGGACTTGGCGTATTGTAGCTTTCGACAAACCCAGGGTAAATGGCAGTTCGAATATGTGCATACGGATGAAATCGAACTTCCCATTGAACTTAGAACAAAACTTCAAAATGCGACCAATTCAACCGCTCAAGAATTGGCACAACTTGATATAGAAGTCGGACATTTTTTTGGCAAGGAGACCAATGATTTCATTGAAAAGAACAAAATCAAACCCGACTATATCGCCTCCCATGGGGTTACCATTTTTCACCAGCCTGATCAAGGAATAACCTTACAAATAGGATCGGGAGCTGTGATTGCGAGTGAAACAAACGTTACCACCGTTTGTGATTTTCGCAGCCAAGATGTCGCCAAAGGAGGACAAGGCGCACCGCTGGTTCCCTACCCTGACCAACTGCTCTTCTCTGACTTTGATGCCACCCTAAATCTAGGTGGCTTTGCCAACCTTGCGGTCATCCAAAATGAGTCGCTATCTGGCTTTGACGTATGCATTTGCAATAAAGCCCTAAACGACCTTACACAGCAACTTAATGGAAGCCCATTTGATGCTAATGGAGATCACAGCAGGAAAGGGTCCATCAACCAAAGGTTACTCGATGATTTAAATGATCTAGCTTTTTACAAAGCTCCTCCGCCAAAGTCTTTAGGTCATGAATGGTATGTGGAACACATACTACCTCTATTGGCCAAACCATTACCCACAGAGGATAAACTAAGAACCATGGTAGAGCATATAGCACAGCAAATTGGAAATGTCTTGCCCAAAAGTGGGACTACTCTGGTTACCGGAGGCGGTGCTAACAACAGGTATTTGATCGAACGCATCGAAAAAA
>JALRDM010000228.1 GCA_023262195.1 Salibacteraceae bacterium
CATCCATGGTGGAAATACACTTTGGATGCCTTAAGAGACTTTTCGGGGTAAACACTACTAGCGGAATACGAAACGGCCAATACAACTGACGTCTCAAGGCATGAAAGAAATTTGCGGGCGTTGTACAATTAACAATTTGCATATTGTCTTCAGCACTTTGCTGAAGGAATCTTTCGAGCCTTGCAGAAGAATGCTCAGCACCTTGACCCTCATACCCATGGGGCAGTAACAAGACTAGCCCATTCATACACATCCACTTATCTTCAGCTGCAGTCAAGAATTGATCAATGATGATTTGCGCTCCGTTAAAAAAGTCTCCAAACTGAGCTTCCCAAATTGTAAGAGCCATTGGATTGGCCATTGCATACCCATATTCAAAGCCGAGCACGCCATATTCTGAAAGCAGAGAATTGTAAATATGGAATTGACCTTGCATAGGACTAATATTCTTCAATGGAAAATATTGTTCTTTGCTATCCTCCAAGGTAATGGCTGCGTGTCTATGCGAAAAAGTACCTCGCTGCACATCTTGTCCACTAATACGAACCGGATAAGCCTCCCACAAGAGTGTGGCATATGCCATTTGCTCGGCTATAGCCCAATCAAGTCTATCTTCCTCAATCATTTTGAGCCTGTCATCCATTAACTTGACAATCTTTTTGAAGAAGGGCTTATCCTTAGGAAGCGTATTGGCCAATTTAGCCAATTCCATAAGCTTCGACTTATCAAAACCTGTATCGGGAGACTGCTCAAAATCTTTACTCTCCGAATGTCTCATACCAGTCCAGCTCGCTTCTAGGAAATTAGTAATGTGGGCAACTTCCTTTTGCTTAGCATCAGACAGTCGATCTTGAAGGAATTTATTGAAGTCCGTTTCAATCTTCTTGGCTGCATCGTGAGTTAAAACCCCCTCATTTATGAGGCGCTCAACGTAAAGCTGGCGAGGGTTTTTGTGTTTGGCGATTGTCTTATACAAGATGGGCTGAGTGAAGCGCGGCTCATCTCCTTCGTTGTGACCATACTTTCTATAACAAAGCAAATCAATGAAAACATCTTGATGATATTTCTGGCGATACTCCACGGCAAGTTTAGTAACATGGACAACCGCCTCCACGTCATCACCGTTCACATGAAAAATCGGAGACAGGGTCACCTTTCCAACATCTGTACAATACGTACTGGATCGACCATCGATGTAATTCGTAGTAAATCCGATTTGATTATTGACCACGATGTGTATGGTTCCGCCAGTACGATAACCATTGAGCTGCGACATTTGCACGACCTCGTAAACAATTCCTTGTCCAGCGATGGACGCATCCCCATGAATTAGTATTGGGATAATCTTGTTCTCATCTTGCAGGTAGGTATCGATTTTTGATCGTACAATGCCATGTACCACCGGGTCTACAGCTTCTAAATGCGATGGATTTGGCGCAAGTGTCAGTTGCAACTTGCGACCTGCTTCGGTTTTCACTTCTGAAGACATGCCGAGGTGGTACTTCACATCACCATCAAAAAGATTGTCTTCATATTCCTTTCCCTCAAATTCACTAAAGATTTCGCTGTATGTTTTCTTAAGCACGTTGGCCAGTACATTCAACCTACCTCGGTGTGCCATACCAATCACAACTTCATCAACTCCCGATTCTGAACCATTTTGGACAATTACATCCAAGGCAGGAATTAATGCCTCTCCCCCCTCTAACGAGAATCGCTTCTGACCTACAAACTTTTTATGTAAAAAGCTCTCGAAAACCACCGCTTCATTAAGCTTTTCGAGCATGGCCATTTTATGGTCTGTTGAGAATTTTGTAGCATTCTTAGACGATTCAATTTTCTTTTGAATCCAATCTACCACCTCAGGTTGGCGAATATATGTGTACTCAACCCCTACACTCTTGCAATAGGTTTCCTCTAAGTGTGCAACTATATCTTTCAACTTGGCAGTGCCAATCCCAATTTCATTACCTGCTTGAAACTCGGTATCCAAATCTTGACTAGACAAACCAAAGTTTTCAAGTGCGAGGGTTGGAGAGTACTTTCTTCGCTCCCTTACTGGGTTTGTTTGAGTAAAGAGATGACCTCTGGATCGATAAGCATCGATCAACTCGATTACTTGAAACTCTTTTAATGTGCCTTGTGGAGGCGTATCCGTATCATAGTTGGCTTGAAAAAATTCAAATCCGGAAAAAAACTTTTGCCAATCAGGGTCAACTGAATTGGGATCTGATTTGAAAGACTTGTATAAGTCTTCTATTGCATTGACATCGGCATTACCAATGAAGGAAAATTTATCCATTGAGATTTTAGTCGAAATGAGTAACAAATCTAAAACAATATAGGTTGAATCTTTGGCGATTATTCAGCTACACGCGATTGGACCAATTCAATCTAAACCAAACTTTTTGTAAGATTCTTGGAGCGATCAGTTCTGCATATTCTTTTGTCGATTGCACATTTCGTAATTGCTTCTCTGAGATATCTAAACAATAATTTAATTGGCTGAGATTGTTAGCATTACGGTCACTTTGGCTAATACTCGTGGCAATATCTTCCATAAAAGCTGCAATCGAGTTTGGTACAATTGCGAGCGTTAACGAACAATTAGCCAACTTTGCATCCTTATTGAATTGATGCGTGGCTTCGGCCAGCATCAATTCTAAGATATCTTGATTAGATTCTATGTCACGAATAATCCTCTTTAATTCCACTTCATGCCAAAGGTATTGATCACTGGCGGCAGCGGTCTCATAGGCTCTAAATTATCTACTTTGCTGAGAGACAGAGGAACTGATGTAGTGCACGTTTCAAGAAATGTCACGGGCAAAGAAGAGTTCAAAACGTATGAATGGGATGTGAAAAATCAGACCATGGACTCAAAGGCGCTTGACGGTGTTGAATCGATCATACACCTGGCAGGAGCGCCAATAGCCGAAGAAAAATGGACTGCTGAGCGAAAAAAGGAGATTCTAGATAGCCGTGTGTTGAGTGCAAAGTTGTTGCTCGATACCTGTCAAGCAAACAACATAAAGTTGGAGCATTTCATTTCTGCTTCTGCCATTGGCTGGTATCCACAGGTAATTAGTGACACCATTTATGATGAGAGTGCTGAGGTTGCATCGGGCTTTTTAGGCGATGTCTGCAAGGCTTGGGAAGCATCTGCCGACAATATGCAGCAGGTGTCAAAGCGTGTCTCCAAAGTGCGGATCGGCCTTGTCTTGTCTCGCTATGGTGGTGCTCTGAAACAAATTGAGCGACCAATAAAGTTCTATGCAGGAGCCGCACTTGGCACAGGTAAGCAGCAAGTGCCATGGATTCATAGGTTTGATGTGGCCAATATATTCTGCTATTTATTAGACCATCGTTTGGCTGGAGTTTATAATGCTGTAGGTCCTGAGTTTTGCGATATTAAAAACTTTATGCAAACCGTGGCAGATATTATTGACAGGCCCATTATGCTTCCAAATATGCCGGAGTTTCTTATAAGATTACTTTTTGGTGATTCAGCAGAGTTAGTGCTCTATGGACCAAAAATCTCGTGTGAAAAGATCTTGAGTGAAGGCTTCCAATTTGAATTCCCTACGATGACCTCGGCTCTCTTCAATATTTATTGGAGCCCACAGGCCGCTACACCTTCCGTTTGACCAATTGGTTTACCAACCAGGAGAGCGTTTTTTTAGCGTCAGCATTTCCATCAATCAACTCCAATGCCTTGATTGCTTGGTCCGATCGACTTTCTACTTCTGTCTGTGCCAGCGATTCAATTCCCAATTCTGAATAAACACTCATCACCGCCTTTATTCTAGATTCGTTGGCTGGTGCTGCATATGCATCTCGCAATCTCTTTTTTTGGTCATCGTTGGCCAACTCAAAAGCTTTAATGGTTAGCCAAGTTCTTTTGCCTTCTAGTATATCGCCCCCACTAACCTTGCCAAACTGATCTCCTCCAAAGGCATCCAAGTAATCATCTTGTACTTGGAATGCTAGCCCCATCGATTCGGTAAACTGAGTCAGATATTCCAATTGCTCTCCATAGTATCCTACGTTCATCGCTCCTAACTTAATTGATCCTGAAAGCAACACGGCTGTTTTAAGTCGGATCATTTTTAAGTAATCTTCCATGGGCACTTCATCCAACAGCGCATAATCCATGTCAAGTTGCTGCCCTTCGCAAACCTCCATAGCTGTTTTGGAGAACAACTCAAGTCGGTTTGCCAAGCTTTCTGGAGAGCCATTAGCGATTAGCTGATATGCAAGCACCAGCATTCCATCCCCGCTAAGCAAAGCAATATTCTCATCCCATTTTTTATGTACGGTTGGAACTTGCCTACGAATCTCTGCTCCATCCATCATATCATCATGCAGCAATGTAAAATTGTGAAACACCTCCACGGCCAAAGCTTGACTCAAGGATGACTCGAATGAATCAGAAAATAGTTTAGCACCTAGCAATGTCAAAACAGGTCTGACTCGCTTACCTCCCAGCGAAAGGATGTACCGCATTGGTTCGTAAAGGTTCTTCGGCTCGTCTGGGATAGAAATCTGCTTGATTTCCTTTTCTATTCTGGCTAACAACTCCGCGTAAAGTGCGTCCATGATTTAGCGTATGATATTCATAAGGTATTCTCCGTAACCGCTTTTTACCAAAGGCTTGGCCAAGTCTCTAAGTTGATCATTAGTAATAAAACCCATTCTAAATGCGATCTCTTCAATGCACCCAATTTTAAGACCTTGTCGCTCTTCAATAACTTGAACAAACTGTCCTGCTTGCATCAATGATGGGAACGTGCCAGTATCAAGCCAAGCATAACCTCTACCCATGACACGTACTTCTAGCTCATCCATCTCCAAGTACTTTTTATTGACATCAGTTATTTCGTACTCTCCACGCGCACTTGGTTTAAGATTCTCAGCGATTTCTACTACACGGTTATCATAGAAATACAAACCTGGTACGGCATAGCTTGATTTAGGTACATCTGGCTTTTCTTCCAGTGAAATCGCCTTACGATTCTCATCAAACTCCACCACTCCATATCGCTCAGGATCATTTACATGATACGCAAAGACTACGCCACCCTTCGAATCGACCGCAGATTGAACGAGTTTTTGCATGGCATGACCAAAGAAAATATTGTCGCCCAAAATGAGTGAAACATTATCCGCACCAATGAATTCCTTGCCCAATACAAAGGCCTGCGCTAATCCATTTGGAACTTCCTGGACTTTGTAAGAAAAATTACAGCCTATTTGCTCTCCGCTTCCGAGTAATCGCTCGAAGTTTGGAAGATCTTGCGGTGTTGAAATAATCAGAATATCACGAATACCTGCCATCATCAAAATAGACAATGGGTAATAGATCATCGGTTTGTCATAAACCGGCAACATTTGCTTACTTGTAGCGAGTGTGAGAGGGTGCAGTCTTGTACCCGCACCGCCCGCTAGAATTATTCCTTTCATAAATTATTCAAATCCATTTTTAGGTTTAAAGTCGAGGTCATCCAACTCAATATCCTCTTCCTCATCCAGTATTTGGAACAGTGGCTCTTGAAATGATTTTGTAACCATCCCTTTTTCTAAGGTCATCAAGAAAGATGGAAGTAAAATGAGGTTAGCAAACATCGCAACAAGCATGGTTAAAGACACGAGCAATCCAAGCGCCTTAGTGCCTCCGAATTGTGAAGAATCGAACACGCTGAATCCAAAAAATAGAATGATGGAAGTATAAACCATACTCACCCCTGTTTCCTGCAGTGCGCTATTCACCGAGCGGCCTATGTCGTTTTTATGATGCTTTAATTCTTGCCTGTACTTTGCCAAAAAGTGAATGGTATCATCAACAGAAATTCCAAAGGCAATACTGAATACAAGCAAAGTCGAAGGCTTAATTGCGACTCCAAAAAAGCCCATTACAGCACCTGTGAACAATAAGGGGATTAGATTGGTGATGACTGAGACCACAATCATTCTGAAAGAATTAAACACCGCGGCCATGAGTAGAGCTACAATCAGTATGGCGATGCTAAGGCTCACAAAGAGATTGCGCACTAAGTAATTGGTTCCTTTTAAAAAGGTAATACTTGGTCCAGTAAAGTCAAAGTCAATGTATGACTCCGATACTGCCGATTTGAATCGATCAAAATTATTTGCATCTGAAGCAACAGCTACTTCTTTGATGTCTAGTTTTTCACTCGCGTTTGAATCAGACATTAGGTTCACAAATTGCCTCTTGGCTAAACTATTGCGCTTCAAAATATACCTCGCCAAAGAGTCTTTTTCTACTGGCGTTGGTGAATTTGAAATTACAGATATCAGAGAATCCTCCTTTGCTCTTTTTGGATTAAGAATAGCGTCTACTCGAGGTGTGATAACTGACAGAAGACTATCCATTTCTTTGGTGGCGATATCCTCGATTTGCAAGCTAATTCGAGCAAATTGCTCCGTACTATCGATGTACGAGTGTAGTAGCCCTTGGTCAGCATTTGCGTTTTCTATGTAGTCCGCAAAAAAGGCGCGCTCCCTTGTTTCAATTAATCCATATTTTTCTGGATTACCATTGTAAAAGGCTTGACGAACAAACTTCAGTGCATCCACAATGGATATGGATCTGGAAAAGGAAGGATTGTCCTTAAAAACGTCTGAAACCTCATCAAGCTTTTTAAGCATTGATGATTTCATTATTTGTTTGGGTTTACCTGCATCAACCTGAATCTCAAATGGCACTACACCACCAAAGTTTGATTCAAACCAGCGCAAGTCATATACTATCGGGTGGTCGGTCGGGAGATCGTCAACGATGTTTCCGGTAGTTTCAATGCGCAATAATCCAATTAGAGCTATTACAGTGCCAATACCGAATACCCAATAAACCTTGGTGCGATGACCAAACACCACCTTTTTTAACCAATTGATGAATGCTGTAATCCAGTTTTTCTCGAGATGATCTGTAAAACTGTCTTTTGGAGGATCCATAAAGCTGAAGGTGATGGTAATCACCAATGTTGAAAGGAAGAACAAAGAAATGATGCTGAGAAAAGCGACAATACCGAATTCTACCAAGATGATGCTCTCAGTAAACGTGAATGTCAAAAAACCAACGCCTGTGGTGGCATTGGTCATAAAGGTGGCCTTACCGATACGTGTAACAACACGAGTCAGAGCCTTGGCCTTATTCCCATGGCTCTTCAGTTCCGAATGAAATTTATTGATCAGATAAATACAATTAGGAATACCGATAACGATTATCAGCGGAGGGATAAGACTCGTTAAAATGGTGATCTCATAACCAAGCGTATTGATCGTACCCAAAGACCAAATAACACCTAACCCAACAACGGTCATGGAAATAAGTACAGGTTTAACAGATCGGAAAAAGAACAGCAGAATGATGATGGTAACAAGCAAGGTAAGCGCTACAAAAAGTTTGAGCTCTTGCTTAATTAAGTCCGTCATCATTTCTCGGATGTAAGGCATACCAGAGTACTTAACCTCCAAATCGTACTCTTCTTCAAATGCCTCAACCTTTGATAAAATACTTCCAAAAAAAGCTGACCTATCCGTTGAGTTAAACCGCTCATTGCGCATGGAAATAGCCATCAGGCTATAATTATTCTCGTGGTTGTATAAGAGGTTTCTGTAAAATGGAAGGTCTTCAAAATCTTCCTGAAGCTTGGACAATTCAGCTTGATCGGAAACCTTGCCCTGAACCAACGGCCTTATTTCAAATTTTCGAAGCGAATCATTTTTTTCGATGTTGAAAGCACTCCCCACAGAAAGCACCGTATCTACCCCATCTATCTTGCTGACCTCACGACCCAATGACCACCACTTATTGAACAAGTCGGGATTATTAAATAGATCCTTTTCGATTCCAATTACAAAAACAGTAGACTCTTCTTTGAAACGTTCTCGAAACGTATCAAAAGCTATAAGTGCTGGATCTTCATCAGGCAGCATTCTGGGCAAGCCGTAGTATAGTTTCACCCCGCTCGCCTGATAAAGCATAAAGCTGGTGATTCCGATCAAAACCGCGATCAACAAAAACCGATATCTCAGAATAAACCCAGCGAGTTTAGCCCACATTATTTGGCGTTTTTTTCAAAGGCTGCCGAAGGTAAGACTATGCATCCAACCGCCACCTCTATGAACACTATTTTTGACCCATAGTGCGGGATAGTATTAATATGGTTTCTAAGCTTACTCCAAGCAAAGTATTGAATGCATTAAATGTGCTGGGTTCATACTATTGGAGTAGAATCACCCAACAAACAAGGCATACCGGTCTACCTATAAGCCTGAGTATTGAACCTACCACAGCGTGTAACTTAAGGTGTCCAGAATGCCCGAGTGGTTTAAGGTCATTTAGCCGAAACACTGGAAAAATGAGCATCGAACTTCTAGATAAGATTTTACGCGAGGTCAAGGCACATTGCACCTACATCAACTTCTATTTTCAGGGTGAACCGTATTTGCATCCTCAGTTTTTACATATGGTGAAACTCTGTCATGACCATGGCATCTATTCTGCCACCAGCACCAATGCGCATTTTCTCAATTCTGAGAAAGCCAAGGCTACGGTAGAGTCTGGTCTTGACAGACTGATCATTTCTATTGATGGTGCTGACCAAAACACGTATGAAAGTTATAGAAAAGAGGGTGACCTCTCAAAGGTCATAAAGGGAACTAAAAATGTGCTTTACTGGAAAAAGAAGCTTAAGTCATCTACTCCACACATCATATTTCAATTCTTAGTGGTTAAACCAAACGAACATCAAATTAATGAGGTGAAACTCATTGGTGATGAACTCGGTGTAGATGAGGTGAAATTGAAAACAGCCCAGATTTATGACTTTGAAGATGGAAATGATCTCATTCCCACCATCGACAAATACTCCAGGTATCAAATGGAACAAAACGGAAAGTGGAGCATTAAAAACCCCTTAGATAATCATTGCTGGCGCATGTGGTCTGGGGCCGTCATCACTTGGGACGGAAAAGTTGTGCCTTGTTGCTTTGACAAAGACGCCCAACACAGCATGGGAGACTTACACTCGCATAGCTTCACAGAAATATGGAACAATGATCAATACAAAGATTTCCGAGCGAGTATACTCAAATCTAGAAGTGAAGTAGAAATGTGCAAGAATTGCAGCGAAGGAACCCAAGTTTGGGGGTAGATCTCATACTGTGAGAATGTCTTTTTCCTTTATTTCAAGAAGATCATCCACGCGCTTTGTATAGGAGTCGGTAAGCTTTTGAACACGCTCTTCGCCTTCTTTTGCCAAATCATCGGAGATGGTATCCTCTTTTAATTTTTTGATTTCGTCATTGGCGTCCTTACGAGCGTTACGAATAGAAACCTTCGCGTCTTCTCCCTCAGCTTTAGCTTGTTTGACCAATGTCAACCTCCGCTCCTCGGTCAAGGCCGGAATATTAATCATGATCAATTCTCCATTATTCTGAGGGTTGAGTCCAAGATTAGCCACCATAATTGCCTTTTCAATTGACTCAAGCATTGCCTTTTCCCAAGGCTGAATAGACAATGTTCTGGCATCAGGTGTATTGATGTTAGACACCTGCGACAATGGGGTTTGTGACCCATAGTAATCAACATAAACACTATCGAGCATGCTTGCGTGTGCACGACCAGCGCGGATTTTTCCGAGCCCCTTTTTTAAGTGCTCAATTGCGCCTTCCATGCCTTCTTTGGCCATGTCTAATACCATTTGAATCTCATCCATTGCTTTTCGCTTTTACTGCGGTCGAAAATAATAATTGAATATGTTACAATTCAACCAAGGTACCCACACGTTCTCCTTTAATTACCCGCTGTAAGTTGCCAGGCCTGTTCATGTCAAACACGATAATGGGCACGTTGTTTTCCTGACATAAGGTAAAAGCCGTCATGTCCATGACATTAAGATTTTTTGAAATCACATCGGCAAAGCTCAGCGTATCGAATTTAGTCGCAGTCGCATCCTTTTCAGGGTCAGCTGTATAAATACCATCAACTCGAGTTCCCTTTAAGATCACATCGGCTTCAATTTCAATAGCTCGAAGTGATGCTGCAGTATCGGTGGTGAAATAAGGATTCCCTGTTCCAGCCCCAAAAATTACAATCCGTCCTTTTTCAAGATGTCGCACGGCTCTTCTACGTATGAAAGGCTCAGCGATTTGCTCCATCTTGATGGCTGAAAGTAATCGAGTTTTCATTCCAATGGCTTCCATTCCCGATTGCAAGGCGAGACCGTTGATCATGGTAGCCAACATTCCCATGTGATCTCCTTGAACTCGATCAATAGAATTGGCCGCTTGCATACCCCGATAAATATTGCCACCGCCAATCACTACGGCTACTTCGATTCCTTGCTCAGCAATGGCCTTGATTTCTTCACAGTACTGAATGACGCGATTGTTGTCAATCCCATAATCTTGATCTCCCATGAGTGCCTCGCCACTCAGTTTCAATAGTATTCTTTTGTACTTAGCCATTGCGCAAACCTAATTCATTGTTTTTTTGATCGTCAATTTTTTGGACAAAAAAAGAGCGATGAAAATTTCATCGCTCTTTAATTGAATTCATTGTTTTTAGCTTAAAGCGTGGCGCTTGAAAGCCGTTACTGTCAGATTGGAGTCAACTTCTTTCAAGTATTGGCCAACCGACTTCTTATTCTCTTTGATGAAGGCTTGATTTAACAACGTGTTCTCTTTAAAGAACTTGTTAAGCTTACCCATGGCAATTTTCTCAAGCATTTCTTCTGGCTTGCCTTCTTGACGTGCCAAATCTTTGCCTATCTCGATCTCCTTATCAATGATGTCTTGAGATACGCCATCTTGATCAATAGCCACAGGTGCCATTGCTGCAATTTGCATTGCCACATCGCGACCAACTTCAGACTTTCCTTCTACAC
>JALRDM010000316.1 GCA_023262195.1 Salibacteraceae bacterium
AGACTTATTTGAGCATCATGAATCCAATGCCCCCAACCAACCCCGATCAATCCGAATATGGTCATAAAAATTACCAGTACCGCCTGTGGAATACTTCTAAACGTGAAAGCCGTGATAGAAATCAATAAAATCAGTAGAATCCAACGGACTTCACCGAATGACCGAGAAACCTTTTGTGCCTCTTTATTCTGTCCTTCAAAAGAGAACGAAACGGATGGATATGTGGCAATGATTCGGGGCATGATATTGGTTCGAATAGCTTCTTGTATGTCGCTCGCAGATGCCTCTGGGTTGGATATATCTGCTTCAACACGTACTTCTCTCTTTCCATTTAAGTGATTGATCGCTACAATACCCCTTTCAATAGAGAAATCCGCGATCTCTTTTAACGGAACTTTACTGCCGGTGGGGGTTGTGATTAGGTAGTCTTCCAGTGATTGTCGAGTATTACGTACGTCTTCGTCATAGCGCACCCACACCTTCACTTCATCGTTGCCGCGCTGCAGTCGCTGTGCCTCCGCACCGAAAAAAGCCCTACGAACCTGTGCCATGACTTGTCCAATATTCAAACCGAGCAGATAAGCACGCTCTTTGAGGCTGACTTTGACTTCTTTGATTCCTTTTTGGTCATTGTCAACCACATCCTTGAGGTCGCTTAAGGTATTAAGCTCATCCTTGATCATAGCTTTGCCTGCCTCTAACTCATTTAGGTTGCTACTTAACAGGCTTACAGAAACTGGCTTACCAAAAGGGGTACTTATACCAAAGGCAAGCTTCTCCGCCTCGGGAATAGTTCCAACCTCTGCACTAATTGCATTGCTGATCTGAAAACTTGGAATACCGCGCAGTTCACTACTAAGCAACGATATATTCACTTTTCCTTGATTAATACTCGGCCCCAAAACCAGTTCGATATTGGTGATAACATCTAGGCTATCATCTCTATCGGCTACAAGGTTTTGATTCACTCTTCGGGCTGCATCCTCGATGTTGGTTAACACACCCTGTGTGATATAATCTCTTGTGCCTGGGGGCATTTCGACTGTTATCGAAATATTATCCTGCTCAATAAACGGGAAAAACGTAGTCTTTATGACTCCACCCATAATACCACCGATGGTAATCATCATCAATGCAATTGGAATAGCGAAGGCGATAGCCACATTATTCAATGAGAACGTGAGTGCAGGGACGTAAAGCTTATTTTTTAGATAGTTTACTACACGCTCGGCAGAACGCTCAACTGCATTCTTTTTGGCTGGTCGCTGAAGGGCTTTTGAGTGCCCAATGTGAGCCGGTAGTATAAATGCACCCTCGATTAAAGAAAAGAGCAATGTCGACATTACCACGAAGGCCAAATCAGGACCAAAATCACCCAACCGCCCATCGAGAAAATAAAAGGTGCTAAAGGCAACTATGGTTGTTAAAACAGCGGAGGTAACCGCAGGTAAAACCTGCATGGTGCCGTCAATCGCGGCCTGAAGCGGTGACGCTCCCTTTTCCCATTTCTGATAGATGTTCTCGGCAATGACAATGCCATCGTCAACCAGAATGCCTACAACCAAAATCATTCCGAATAGGCTTAAAACATTAATGGTTAAACCAAAGGATGAGCCCAGAATAAACATTCCAGAAAAGGCGATGGGTATGCTGATTGCCACCCAGATGGCTAGTCTCCAATTCAGAATAAGCGCCAAGAAAATGATTACTAAAAAGAATCCAATGAGTCCATTTTCTTGCAAAAGCGCAATACGCTCGATGAGGGTTGTAGAGGCGTCACGTATTATCTCAGCCTTTACAGTGGAATTACGGTCATTAAACTCATCAATGTAAGCTTTTACATCTGCATTAATTGATAAGAAGTCCTCGTCATTTGTATTTTGAACTGTAATTGTGGCTGCGGGTTTTCCATTGAAATAGTTTCGTGATGGGTTGCTATCGCTCCATTTATCCGCAAGTGAGCCAATCATGCTTAACTTAATCACGTCTCCGTTACCCGTGGCTTTGATGATAATGTTTGATAGCTCTTTGGCGTAGTATTCCTTTGACCGTACTCGTATTATAAATTCTTCCTTAGACCCTTTGATGGTGCCACCAGTTACCTCAATATTGGCAGATGAAATGGCATTGCTTACCTGATCGAAGGTTAGGTTGTATGCCTTAAGTGCATTATTATCAAGTGCAATTTCGATCTCCTCATCTGGAAAGCCACCTAAGGTTACCTTAGAGATGCCTTCGATTGCTCTCAGATCATCTTCAACCTTGCGCGCTTCCATTTTCAAGATTTTGAGTGGAACATCGCCCGTTAATGCAAAGCTTATCACAAAGTTTCTTGGCTCTTGCTTGAAAACAACCGGAGGCTCCATACCTGTAGGAAATGAGTTGATCTGGTCTACCGCGTTTTTCACGTCTTGCAACAGCACATCTACATCATAGTGCTTTTCACCTTCTACTCGAATTATACCGCTATTTTCACTCGAAACAGAACTGACCTCTACAATACCCGTTACACCTTTAAGGTTGTCCTCAATCTTAGTTACAATTCCCTCTTCAATTTCTTCTGGCGAAGCCCCAGGATAGAAGGTTTGTATTTCAATGTTTCGGCTCTCTGACTGAGGAAAGAATGTCGATTTGATTTTTCCCGAACCAATGATTCCAAACAAAATGATCAGAAGCATCAATAAGTTACCTGCTACAGGGTACTTAATGAAATATTTGATAACCTCTCTCATTATCAATCGGCAGCTATTGGGTCTACCTTCATTCCATCATGCGCACCTTGAATAACCTGGTCTAAGATTAATTCGCCATTGCTAAACCCCTTTACTAAAGCCGCATCCTTGTAGTAATGTAAAACTTGAATAGGTCTAATTCTTAGCAGTGAATCTTCAATGAAATACATCCTGTTGTCATCAAGAATCATGTTTCGATCTACTTCAATCACATCGGGAATGTAGTCGGCCATAATTTTACTCTCTAGGTAGGCTCCTTCGGTCAAGTTGTTTTTATCGAGGGTCACATAAACTTTTACCTGTTGAGTATTGGGATCAGCATTGATCGAGATGCGCGTAATTTTTCCTTCAACACCATTATCAAGCATAACAATGTCACCCAAATCTACTTTCGATGCATCACTCAGAGGCAAGCTTGCCTGCAGCTCATAGCCCTGCTCGCTGATGAGTTCACCCATCTTCTGCCCAGCACGTATGAGTGAACCTGGGTTAAGGTCGCCCGCGATAATTGTACCGTTGAATGGAGCAGTAATGGTGAATTTTTCCTGTCTGTTTTCCAAGCTTCGGATGGCATAATACTGAGCATAAATAGAACGTATAGAGAGCAGATTCTTCAACTTTGAATCTGCGACATTGGGAATCTCAGGAAGGCGCTCCTCCGGGTTAATTTTGGTTAGATATGCATTCCACTCGTCATATTCTGATTCATAGTCAATCTTAATATCTGGAAGTAATTGGGCTATGAGGTTCATAAAACTACTCCGCTGCGACTTCAAGTTCAAGAGACTCTCTTGACCATCGATAGCAAGTAATACATCCCCTTGATTGAATTTAATCCCCACCTTGAATGGGTGGGCGGTAGATAGTAGTTTACCGGTGACCTCAGAAAACACTTCTAACCTGCGCCCCGCAACAAGGTTTCCCCAAATGGGAATGACCAAAGCCATGGTGTCATTTTCAACAACCCTAGTTCTAACTGACCGCGAGGCCTGAGTGGATTCCTTTTTTTGAGGTGGTTTTTTTTGAGCTGCAAGCAGCTTCATTCCCACATACCCGAGCACAAAAATTAGGATTGTAGAACCTATGATAATTAGTTGTCTTTTCTTCATTTCAGCGTTTGATTATCTCAGCCAATTGGCTTTTGAAGCCAAAAATTATAGGAATTATTTCACACCTGTTTCGGGGCTCAATATTAGCATTTAGTGGTGACGATAGATTTAGATTGAATTTAAATTCACTGCTATATCGAGTAGAAAAACAACTGTCAAAAACATCGGTAGACTTTTTGTTCAACTCTGGCGCAGCACATTATATTTGCTCAAAACCTAAGTATATGTTGCGACCCATTTTACCATTAGCCCTTGTGTCCTTGTTTTTGTTTTCATGCGGTGGATCAGAAACGAGTAAAGAAGTTGATGTAGACGATGCTGTTGTCGATGATTCAAATCAAGAATCAATGGATGATAGTGAAGAAATTAGTGATATGGCTGATTTTCAATTTCACACGATGATTGCGAATTTGCCTAGTCCGTTAGAGACATTTCACTTAATATCTGAGTTCAAGGTAGGCATGGACGGTGTTGAACTCACAGATACTGAACGCAGTAAAGAATTAAGCACCATGTCGGCCAAAGCTTATGGCTATGGCATGTATATGACGGATATGGGTTTCATGGCTTATGAAAAACAAAATCAACGCACCCTTCAATACTACCAGACTTGCAGAGACCTAGCAATGGCCCTTGGTGCAGGCGAGGTGTTTGACCAAACCATAAGCGCAAATTTTGAGGAGAATACATCAAGCGAAGAGAAATTCATCCGCATGATGGATGAAGCTTTCAATTCTATGGATCAATATATGGTAGATAACGAACGCTTTGTGAATGCCACTGAAATATTCGTTGGGAGTTGGGTAGAGACACAATTGATCGCTACAGAGATTATTAAGGACGAGCCAATGAATGAGCAAAACGCTCCAATTTATGCTGGAGTATATGAGCAGAAAATGCATGCCTCTAACCTCATGAATGTTTTGAGTGAAATAGAGACAGAGTTAGAAGAAGACGTTGTTAACAACGTGGAAGACTTAATGCTGTTTTATGCTGGATTTTCTAGTGCTGAGTCCATCACACAAGAAGACCTAGTTGAGCTGGAAAAGAATCTTAAAGCATTGAAGGAATCTTTGCTTTCATAAGCGTTGGCGGAGCTATTTAGCGACCTGCAATACAGCTGATTTCTACGTTTACATTCTTAGGTAGGGTTTTTACAGCAACGCATTCTCTTGCAGGTTTGTGGTCCATGAAATAATCTGAGTATATTTCATTCACCGCTGAAAACAAGCTCATATCGGAAAGGAATATAGAACACTTGATCACATTCGAATAGGACATTCCTGCTTCCGTGAGAATCGCGCCCATATTGTCCAAAACAAGCCTGGTTTCATCATTGAGATTATTAACCACCAGTTGCCCAGTTTTTGGGTCAATGGCAATTTGACCGCTTACGTATAGAACATCTCCGTGCATAACTGCCTGTGAGTAAGGTCCAATTGGTTCGGGTGCCTGGTTGGTGTAAATTATTTGTTTCATGATGTGCTAATCAATGTTTTAATTGTCCGTGAATCTCATCATTCAAATTTAGATTTTTGTGCATCTATGGAGCCAGCGCGGGTATTAATCATTGACAACTTTGATTCTTTCACATTTAATCTTTTCCATTTAGTTGAAAAATGTGGCGGGGAGCCAACTATGGTAAGGAATGATGAGTTGAACAGAATTAGCCTTGATGATTATACGCACATGATCATAGGTCCGGGCCCCGGTTTGCCTGTAGAAATAGCACACTTGCAAGGTTCTCTTGAGTATTGGGGAGATAGACCACTTCTTGGTGTCTGTCTAGGCTTTCAATTCATGCTTACGCTTGATGGTGTTCAAATTGTGAACTTGTCACCGGTAAGAC
>JALRDM010000291.1 GCA_023262195.1 Salibacteraceae bacterium
CACAAAAGCACCGATGGCGGCAAAACATGGATACAACTCAGATCAGGACTGCCGAAGGGAAACCTTGGTAAGATCGGATTGGCTTTGAGTCCTCAAAAGAGCAATGTACTCTATGCGGCAATTGAGTGCGACCGAAGAACGGGTGAAGTTTACCGCAGTGAAGACTATGGCGCCAGCTGGAAGAAAATGTCTTCGGTAGTATCTGGGGCTACTGGACCGCATTACTACCAAGAGTTGTATGCCTCACCACACAAGTTTGATCGCCTCTATTTGATGGACGTACGCGCTCAAGTGAGCGAAGATGGAGGTAAGACATTCACACGAATGCCAGAAAAACACAAACACAGCGACAACCACGCCATGGCGTTTCGTGCCGATGACCCTAACTACCTTTTAGTTGGTTGCGATGGCGGCTTGTATGAGTCGTTTGACCTCGGTGAAAACTGGCGCTACATGGCCAATTTGCCACTAACGCAGTATTACAAAGTAGCCGTGGATGATGCCGAACCCTTCTACAACATTTACGGAGGCACGCAAGACAACAATACCCAAGGAGGCCCATCGCGCACCGACAACGTGCATGGTATCATGAATTCTGATTGGTATGTGGTGCTCTTTGGCGATGGCCACCAGCCCGCTACCGAGCCAGGCAATCCAAACATCGTGTATGCCGAATGGCAGCAAGGGAATTTGACTCGGGTGGATAAAACCACAGGTGAGATCGTTTACATCCAACCACAGCCCGCTGAAGGTGACCCCGTGGAGCGCTTCAATTGGGATGCACCAATTTTGGTGAGTCCGCATGACCCAAAGACACTCTATTTTGCTTCACAACGCGTTTGGAAATCTACCGATCGCGGGGATAGCTGGACGGCCATTTCAGATGACCTTACCAAAAATCTGGAGCGCATAGAGCAGCCCATCATGGGAAAGAAGCAGAGCTGGGATAATGCTTGGGACATCTACGCCATGTCAAACTACAGCACCATAACATCGCTTTCAGAATCTCCCGTGCAACAAGGCCTAGTCTATGCAGGCACAGACGATGGGCTACTGCAAGTGACCGAAGATGACGGAGCATCTTGGCGCAAAATACCCTTGTCTTCCATTGGAGCTCCGGCCACGGCATTCGTCAACGACATCAAAGCCGATCTATTCGATGCCAATACGGTGTACGTGTGCCTAGACAACCATAAGTTTGGCGATTACAAGCCTTATTTCTACAAGAGCAAAGACAAGGGCAAGTCGTGGAAAAAAATGACCACCAACCTACCCGAAACTACCTTGGTGTGGCGCATGGTGCAAGATCATGTCAACAAGAACTTGATGTTTCTCGCCACGGAGTTTGGAATTTACACCTCCATCGATGGTGGATCAAAATGGCATCAACTAAAAGGCGGATTACCCACCATCTCATTCCGCGATTTGGCCATTCAGAAGCGTGAAAACGATTTGGTGGGAGCATCGTTTGGTCGAGGGTTTTACGTGCTCGATGACTATTCACCATTACGAGAGGTTACTGAAGAAAGCATGAATAAGGAGGCACATTTGTTCCCGATCAAAGATGCGTGGTGGTATATCCCACGCCCAGTGTTGAGCTTTGACGAAAAAGGATCGCAAGGTGCCAGTCACTATGTGGCGCCCAACCCTGATTTTGGCGCCATCATTACCTACCATTTGGCCGAAGACTACCAATCGATGGAAGAGGAACGCAAGGCAGCCGAGAAAGAAATGAAGGGTCAGGACATCCCATTTCCCGGATGGGAGGCGCTCGAAGCGGCAAGATTGGAGCAGAAACCAGCGGTGTTCCTCGTGATTAAGGATAAGGACAACACGGTGGTGCGCAGAATTCAAGTGCCCGCGAAGAAGGGAATTCATCGCGTAGCATGGGACCTTCGGTATCCACATACCGATGCGGTGCGGTCTACCAATCAACCGAAAGACCCTAAAAAGGCTCCCAAGGGGTTGATGGCTGCACCAGGCGAATACACTGCTACGCTTGTCAAAATGGAAGAAGGCAAGGTCACAGAATTGGCACCAGCACAGTCGTTTAATGTAAAGCGCATGAAGAAAGGCGCTTTGGATGGCGCAACACCAGACGTCACAGCAGCCTTTTGGCGAGAATTG
This sequence comes from Salibacteraceae bacterium, assembly GCA_023262195.1. Classification (GTDB taxonomy): domain Bacteria; phylum Bacteroidota; class Bacteroidia; order Flavobacteriales_G; family Salibacteraceae; genus SHAN690. The sequence goes on from JALRDM010000291.1 coordinate 2,128, forward strand.
GAAGACATAAATATTGATCTAAGCGCAACGAGCACCGTGTTGCGAGAGCAGCGCGATAAAGTGATATTGATGACCATCGCCTTAAGCAAAAGCCGAAGCGCTCCTGGCGACTTGGATGCGCAATTGCACGAACTCAACACTAAGCTAGAGTTGATGAATAAACAATTCAGTGGAGATCCATTGCGCAGCGCGGTGGGAGAGAAGTCGTTGCCAACAATAGGGCAACGTGTAAATGTAGCAGCCATGGGCACTCGCACCAGTACCTATGGGCCAACACCCACTCATAGACAAAGCTTGGCCATTGCACGTAAGCAGCTGGATGCCTTGAAAACGGAGTTAGCTGCGATTATCGAAAACGATATTCCTCAACTAGAAAAGGCACTCATCGAAGCGAAGGCGCCCTATGTGAAGGGTAGCGGGTTACGGTAAGGAACAGTGAATTATTGGATATCCGATTGTCAATATTCAATATCCAATATCCAATATTCAATTTTCAATGTGCCAAGAACGCTTGCATTCACTGATCGTTCGCTTCTAAAGAGCGACTGTTGAAATATCCCTTGTATTGCCACACGCGTGGTAAAAACGCTAAAAGCAAAGCAGGGTATATCAAGAGATCCAATAAACGGCTTCCTGAAGAATAATGCATATCATCTTCTATGATGGTGTGATCACCATCACGGTGCAGCACGTGCCGGTGTTTCCATTGCTTC
>JALRDM010000062.1 GCA_023262195.1 Salibacteraceae bacterium
CAGCTCCACCAGCGAGTCCTGACCCAACAACGATTACATCAATCAATCGTTTATTGGCAGGGTTTACCACGTTGATGTTGTTTTTATGGTTGGTCCATTTATCTTTAATTGGACCTTCAGGTATTTTAGAATCAAGCTTTGACATGCGTGATATTTTTAATGAGCTAGAAAGTGAAACAATGCTATGAAGATGAAACCAAAGGGTACCACGATCGCATATACGGTGGATAATTTCTGCAAGATTGGGGTGTACTCTTTGTTTTTAAATCCTACCGACTGAAATGATGATTGGAATCCGTGCAATAGGTGAAGACCTAAGAATATAAACGAAAGGCAGTAGAGTCCTACCCTCACTGGGTTCTCAAATTTATGTTGCAATTCCGTGAAATATCGATCTTCTATATCCCAAACCCCATCTATGAATTTGATTTTCATTTCTGGGAACCAGAAATCATAAAAGTGAAGCGCAAGGAATAATAACACCATAACACCAGTTATAATCATGTTCCTGCTGACCCAAGACGAGTTGGCCTGTGGTCTGCTAAAAGCATAATCTATGGGTCGGGCTTGACGGTTATTATACTCGAGCCACATACCCATAATCAGGTGAAAAAACACTCCAAACGCAAGCACGGGTTGCAAAACGAACTGCACTACTGGGTTGGTTCCCATAAAATGCGAAAGCGAGTTGAACATGTCTGAGCTTATAACTGAGGTGAAATTGATGGTGAGGTGTTGCAATAAAAACAACATTAGAAAGAAGCCAGACAAAGCCATAGCGATCTTTCGTGCCACTGATGAACCTAGAACTCCGGATTGTGTTGCCATAAATATTCGATGTAGTTTGGGACAAATGTATGGCCCAAATGTTCAAGGCAAGGCTAGAATCAATCTAATTAACGCTGATCATCAGACGACTTTGATATTCCTTAATCAAAGGTTTAATCTCTAGATCCCAAGAAAGATCTTCAATAAGTCTTGCTTTAGCTTGATATTGCGGTAGATTGCTTGTAAGAACATTTAATTTATCTATCAAACTGCTTAGATTACCAGACTCGAACATTACAATGTGCCCGTATTTTTTGGCAAAATGTGCATGGCTATCTTGTTGGCTTCCCAAAATGGGAAGCTTGGCCATAGAGTATTCCATTAATCTATTTGAAGATCCAATTTTATGGGCGAGATATTCATCAGAACGCGTGTAGGCAATTCCAATATCTGCCTGTCTAGAAAGATTTAGATTGTTTTGTGAATTATAAGGTAAAAAATGGATGCACTTTGCCTTATTATATTGTGCCTTAAGTGCCTTATGCTGACTACGATTCCCTGAGATGTAGAGCTCATATTGGCTGCTCGCTTCGATGTATTGAATAAATCCATGAAGTATTTCATTAGGCATATAGATATTTCCAATCATCAAAAGGTTAATCTTCTCTCCCTCATTAGTTTGAATGTAAATTTCAGAATCGGAATTACTTCTCCTCGGAATATTTCGGAGCACTAATCCTAAGGCATTGGTGTGCTTTAATTGTCTCTGCAGAATTGAAGCACTTGGCGCGAGAATCAATTCGCACATGGCTTTGCCTCTTTTTTCTTTTCTGAGTAATTCATTCCAAACAAAAAAACCTTTCATTCTATTAATGAAGCTTGGGATCTCCTTATAGAATGGCCAGCCTTTCAGGTACTCGTGCGAATCATATGTCACATACAAATTTGGGCATTCGTTCTTTAAAATAGGTACAATGCCAAGCAAGCGAAAGTCATGAATATGAAGAATAGTTGGGTTCTTATCAAGGATTATTTCTTTCAGCGATTGCTCGGCCCTTGAGTAGTCATTACGAAGAGGATGTAATATGGATGAATCGATACATCGAAGAATAGAGTAATCTTCTCTGCCCTCGGTTTCGGGTAAATCAGTGCTGGTTAATGCTAGAACCTGAACATTAATACCGGAACTAGATAATGACTGTGCTTCTTTTTCGACACGAATGTCAGACTCAAAATCATGATCAACCAGCATGATTACATCAATAGCCTTTCGCATTAGTGGAGTTTATTTATGTGCAGGCTAATTGCTTTTGCTACCGTTTCTGGGGAATATAAAGCGTTTGCCTTTCGTGCTATTTCTTCTCGATTAAATTTATCGAGATGATTGATCATGGTTAGGATGCCGCCTTTCAAAAGGATTGAATCATTTGGCGGGACTAATATGCCATTTGATTCATCGACCATTTCAGGGATTCCGTTTACAGCCATTGATAACACTGGTACTCCGCAGCTTAGCGATTCAGATATACATGTGGGCGCATTTTCGGCATCCGTGGGATGGATCATCATATGAGAGGTGCGGCAGATATCGGCTAGCTCTTTTTTCGGTTGAAAGCCATGAAATTTAATCGTTAGGTTATTGGCTTCTTTTTCATAAGATTCTCTGACAATGTTGAGAGCCGGGCCTTCGCCAACGAAATGAAATTCAAGGCGTGATTTGATGTCATTCGGCAATATTGAGGCGGCTTCAAAAAGCAGGTCAGGCCGTTTTGGGTAGTCCCATGAGGCAAAACTAACGGCTTTAATTTTTGCTGGATTATTGATTTCTTTTTCGAAGTAAAAATCTTTGCTTGCAACATTCGGGATTACAGCGACTTTTTGCTGATCACATTGAAATTCAGATATCAAGGTGTTTTTCAGATCTTCCGAAACTGGGAGAACAGCTTTTAGTTCTGGTTTAGAAAACCATTCAATTAATTCCTTCTTCTGCTTTCTTTTATCTTTTTCAGGAAGCAAATAAAATCCTCGATGGTAAAATGAGAAATGTTCGGTTTGAATGAACGGAAGTATTTTAAAAGCTGGAACCTCTAAAGCCAACTTAGTGATATGATCCCTAACATTTAAGTAAAAAAACTTTGGCGGAGAGCTTTTTGCTGCTAAGGTGAACACCTTAGCAAAGGTTTTCTTAACGAGGAAATCATGTATA
>JALRDM010000306.1 GCA_023262195.1 Salibacteraceae bacterium
TCTAGAGAGTCCATCTCATCACCATTTTTCAGAAGCTTGATATAACTCTGGTAAAAATCATCTGGAAGCTCCTTAACACACCCAAAATCAATTACGGCTAACTTTTCTTCGGGAGTTATGATGAAATTTCCAGGGTGTGGGTCAGCGTGCATCACTCGTAAATTGTGAATTTGATGCTGGTAGAAATCCCATAAGGCTTGGCCTATTTTATTGCGTTTTTTCTGGCTAGGATTGGTCTTTAGCCAGTCGATCAAACCCATACCATCAACCCAACTCATAGTTATCACCCGTTTTCCAGAGAGGTTAGGCATAAAGTCAGGAAAAACCACGTTCTTCAAATCATCGCACTCATCAATGATGCGAAATGCGTTTCGCATCTCTTGCTTATAGTTGGTTTCCTCCATCAATTTAGATTCGACCTCATCCAAGTATGGTTGAATTTCCTTCTTTTTCAAACCAAACATTTTGATGGCGAATGGCGCCACCATACTTATATCACTTTTCAAGCTGTCGGCTACTCCGGGATACTGCAACTTTATGGCGTATTTCTTTCCTTCGAGTGTTCCCTGATGCACTTGACCAATTGAGGCGGCATTAACCGCATCTCTGGTAAATTCATCAAATATTTCTTCGGGATATTGTCCTACTTCTTTCTTAAAAGTTTTACGAATAAGAGGGTAAGAAAGCGGAGTAACTCGATTTTGAGCCATGGCAAACTGCTCTGTGTATGCTTTCGGCAAAATCTGGTCTCCTAAACTCAGCATCTGCGCCATCTTGAGAGGCCCGCCTTTTAATTCACTGAAAGCTTCATACACATCGCGGGCATTGGCAGTGTCTAAACTATCTTGTGATTCTGACTTATCTACCAATCGCTTGGCGTAGTGCTTTATATAGTTGGCTCCAACCTTCGCGCCTGCGTTGGCAAGTTTGCCGGCTCGCCCCAGTTTTGATACCGCAATCTTATTTTGATTCTCTTTCATCCTAATCCCAAGTAAACACCTCGTTTTTCCTAGTTGCCATAAACTTTCCGAGGTCGAAAATGCTTTGCAACGTGCTTGTATCGGTCAATCGAAAGAGTAAATCGCTGGTTTTCTCTATAAAGGCATCGGTATCCTGCTTGTCTTCGCTTTTGTCTCTTAAGTAAAAAATGATGACCCCGAGCGCATGATTGGTCAGCGCAGCTTTTTTGGGATTGATACTGATTTTATCAAACACTTCAGTCATCTTACCATCGGTGCGTATCGCTTCAAAATCCTGCTTGTTAAGCACGTACATGAATTTGGTGGTGAAGGTGCTTGAGCTTTTTTTATGATCGATGAACTCGTGTAAAAAGGCCTCGTCTTTTGACATAGATTCAATCAAAAGATACAAGAAGGCGATGTGTCGATCTTTTGGATCCCATTCGTCCGCTTGTTTATCCTTTACAAGCAGGTCGTTTGCATTCTTGAAGTACCAGAGTAGGAGGGCAACCTCAAGTTCTTCGAGACTTTTAAAATGCTTTTTAAATTCAATGAAATCTACTTGGCCATATTCGGCCAACTCCATGATAAATTGGGGTAGCTTGCCTTTAGAGCTTACATATTTCTTGTAATGATTTATGAGCTCAATTCGCGGATCTGTCTTTTTCTTCTTTCCCATAATTCATGTTGCGTTATTGAAAAGAAACAGTTTGATCAACGGTTTGTTGCTCGGCACGCTATTATTTGTGTCTAGCTGTTATCCAAGGGCCACGTCTAAGACCATCATGACTAAGAATCCACCGATGAAACCCAAGGTGGATATATCTGTGTATTTGTCTAGTTGAGCTTCGGGTACAACTTCCTCTATCACTACATAAATCATTGCGCCCGCAGCGAAGGCAAGAGCATAGGGAAGTATTGGCTCAAAGTAAATTACCAACGCAGCGCCCAAAACACCAGCAATAGGTTCTACGATAGCACTCAGCTGACCATACCAAAATGATCGAAACCTCGACACGCCTTGTCTTCTCAACGGCATAGACACTGCAATACCTTCTGGAAAATTCTGAATTCCAATTCCTATGGCTAAGGCCACGGCAGCTCCGATGCTTGCGCCTTCAAAACCTGCAGCCACCCCTCCAAACAAAACGCCCACGGCTAAGCCCTCGGGTATATTGTGAATGGTAATTGCCAATACAAGAAGGGTAGTTCGATGCCAATTGGTTTCTGGCCCTTCCGCATCTTCACGCTTGAAATTGATGTGCAAATGCGGCATTAGCTTGTCCAATGCGAAAAGAAACAAAGCGCCACTGCCAAAACCAACGGCTGCCGGCAACCAACCCGGGGTGCCATTAGCCTCAGCCATTTCAATGGCTGGGGCCAGCAACGACCAATAACTGGCAGCAATCATAACACCGCCTGTAAATCCGAGCATACCATCGAGTACGGCACGATTCATCGTTCTAAATAGAAAAACGAAGGAAGATCCAAAGGCCGTGAGCAACCAGGTAAAAGTGGTGGCCAAAAAGGCAGCCCAAATGGGGTCCATTGATCCCAAATAATCAAGCAAGTGGTTCATTATGCAGTTTTAACGTAAAGGTTTTTACAAACTTGTTGACTCAAAGTGATGGATTTTCCTCGCATCTCTACGACACGAGATTTGTCATAATCAAATATTGACGTTACAGTAAGCTCATGGCCAAGTTGAATGTTTTGATTGTCAAGAAATTGCAGGAATGAGCTTGAGCTATCTTTTACTCCGGTGACAACGGCCTTATCTCCTGGAGTGAGTTCTGCCAAGGGAAGTTGATCCCTTCGGTGTATCACCCCATCACGATCGGGTATCGGATCACCATGCGGATCGAACTTTGGATTATCAAGGAAGTCATCCAACCTGTTGACTAGTTCACTTGATTCAATATGTTCTAATTCCTCTGCGATGTCATGAACTTCATCCCAGCTAAACGCCAATTTTTCCACTAAAAACACCTCCCACAGCCTGTGTCTTCTAATAATGCTTACAGCTAGTTCTTCACCCTTTTTTGTGAGTTGCACTGCGTGATACTTTTTGTAATTAATCAGCTTGAGGCTGTCTAATTTTTTGAGCATATCGCTGACGGTAGCCGCTTTTATACCCAATTGCTCGCCAATCGCATTGGTGGTGGCACCATCCTTCACTTTGTTGTTAAGTTGAAAGATTGCCTTCAAATAGTTTTCTACCGCGTTTGAAGCCATAAATCAAAAACAAAATTAAACCTTTTGAGTTAGGCTGAATATATTTTTAGGTAAGCCTAAAAATTAAATTAGATTTGCCTTCCAAATGAGCCGAAATAACATCTTTATCTGGGCTTTAATTGTTTTAAGCCAACCCGTCTTCGCGCAGACTTCAAATGTGACAGGGAAAATTATTAGTCATGGAGAGACTGTGCCTTTTGCTAATGTTATTCTCACAGGTACTCAGTTTGGCACATCGGCAGATGTCAATGGAGCTTTTGTCCTCACGAATGTACCCGCAGGAAAGTACCAGCTTCAAACAAGCGCAGTTGGCTATATACCAGCACGAGACTCGGTTTCGATCAGAGAGGGAGAAGATGTAATAATCGATTTCGAGCTCAAAGAAGACGTATTGAGCTTGTCTCAAGTGGTAGTTTCGGGCTCTCGAAATCAAATTGAACAATACAATTCTCCAGTTATTGTAAGCACCATAGGTACTCGAACTTTTGAAGCAACCCAGTCTTTAAATATTGCCGAAGGGTTGAGTTTCTCGCCTGGTCTCAGGGTCGAGAATAACTGCCAAAACTGTGGTTTTACGCAGCTTCGAATGAATGGACTAGATGGCCCTTACTCTCAAATATTGATCAACAGCCGCCCGGTTTTTTCCGCACTCGCGGGAGTTTACGGATTGGAAATGCTGCCATCAACTATGGTAGACAGAGTAGAAGTAGTGCGTGGTGGTGGTTCTGTTCTTTATGGAGGTAACGCCATCGCTGGCACCGTAAACAT
>JALRDM010000309.1 GCA_023262195.1 Salibacteraceae bacterium
TTGTTCCTAAAAATGAATTCTGTGCATACACCAGCGCATTTTGAAGTGGCTTACCATCCTTGTTCATCACATTTCCATTGATTGTGCCCTGACCGAGGGTAGTCAATGATGTTGCAAGGAAAAGAGATATTAGATAATTGAATCTCATTTGACTTAATTTAAAAGCCAACTGGAATTCTTTCAAAAACAATGTTTGAATACGCCTTCCTTCTCAGCATTACCTGAGCAGGTTCTATGGGTATGATCTCAGTTCAACAAAGATTGAACACCCCAGTTCGCACGGCGAAGATAGCAAAGTAATATTACAACAGCGAAAATGTTTGGAAAAGAGAAGGACTTGCTACTGAGCAGCTACTTCACGAGGAAGTAAACGCTGCCTTTTGAGCACTTTCTTGATTTTCTGAATGCGCTCTTCTGTGGTCCCTTCCAGTTCAATGTATCGCTTCCCAGCGCGAATAAGGGCCTTTCTATAGTGATCGTAAAGCTCTTGTCGATCATCTGGGTTTTCCCTCAGGTCATCATATTCCCATTCAATACCCTTATGACCACACAGTATGTAAAGCTGATAGGGCTTTTCTAGAAACTGCCTTTCGATCCAATTTTGAGCGCGCCCAAACCTTACCTCTGCCCATACCTTTGAGACAAGCGTGTTGGTGTCACATATCAAGAAATGATTGCACTGTTCGGCCACTTGATACTCTCTCTCGAGTTGACCTTTTGCAATATCTAGTATATCGTCTTGATTGTAGTTTCTACCCAAGCTCTCAAGGTATTCTCGAGCATACTCTTCCACAAATGGCTCATTCCATTCTTCAGATAAAGCCTTCGCTAGGGTTGTCTTTCCTGAACATTCAGGCCCCACCAATGCAAGCTTTACCAACTTCTTATCACCAGAACCGTTTCTAGACAATTGGCTATCGTTCGTCACAGTCTTTTCCTCCATGCAAATAGAACTTTTGAATAATCTCTCCCCTAGAGCACCCTAGGTTTTGAGAGTTGCAAAAGTATAATAAAGAATTTAGAATAATCTCATGAACCTGTTTTGAAAAAACCATTATCGATTCAATACTATCGTTTTTCGAGCCATTCTATGACCAAACTAGAGGCCCCACATTTGTCTTCAAAAAACTTTTGGAGTGTTAGTTCGGTATCGGCTCTAAAGGCTTCATCTTTAATAATATCGGTCAATACCTTTTCAAAATCAGATGAGTTATTAATCTCCAAACCCGCTCCAAGCTTCTTCAACTGTTGTATTTCATGAAATCGAGCATTGTTCGGACCAAATATGACTGGAATACCATAAACGGCAGCTTCAAGCGTATTGTGCACATTTTGTCCAAATCCACCACCAATATAGGTCACATCCGCATATCTGTATAACTTAGAGAGCAACCCCATTCTATCTACGAAAACTATTCTTTGTTCAATCTCTTGATTGGAATCAATCTCGCTGAAAGAAACCAAATCAGATCCAAAAATTGCCTTCCAACTCCTGTATTGTGCAGGGTCAAGCTCATGGGGAACTACCATTACTTTGAGGCGTTCATTTCGCGCTAATGCCTGTATTATAATTTCATCGTCAGATGGCCAATTGCTACCTATGACGAGTGTGATGGTGCTTGACCATTTTTCTAGATTTGGCTGATTGTAATCCTCCTGGGATACCTTTATCACTCTATCAAATCTTGTATCCCCGGCATATTCAGCATTGTCTAACCCAATCTTCTCGAGTTGGCTTTGCGTTTCCAAGTTTTGAGTGAAAATTTTATCGAATGTTGAGAGTTTTCTTCCTAGAACGGGATACTTAATTACCCAGTGGTTATTTGGGAAGTGGGCCGATACTAAAGCCACAGGAATTGAACGTGATTTAAGTTGGTGAAGGCTATTAAACCATAGCTCATACTTAATAAAAACTGCCTTCTTGACATTAGCCCAGTCAAGAAATGCTTTAACATCTCTGGGTCTGTCAAATGGCATAAAAGTTACGGCACAGACACCCTGAACATCCTTTCTAAACTCGTAACCAGAGGGCGAAAAGAAGGTGAGCAATATGGGAGGTGCCGATTCATCTTTGACCAATCGATCAATTATTGGCCGAGCCTGTTCGAATTCACCCAAGCTGGCACAATGAAACCAAATGGAACCTTGATCAGCAAACAAATCCCTCGGTAATCGCTTCCAATGGTTATTTCCTCGAAATCTCTTTGCCGCTTTCTTATTGACGGATGAATAAGCCACCACGGCCAGCATAAAGAGTTCAATGCCAATATTGTAAAGGATATTGAACATCCTAATAGAAGTAAAACTCCTTAGCCTGCCTTTTATACACTGGGAAATACCACTTGACAATTAAGGAGCTAAGAATATCAACTCGGGGTTCGGTTTCGGCCAAACCGGTATCAAAATTTATAGCACGCCTGTTTTGCGTGAATCCTTGCGAGACTTCCAATCCGATATAAAAATTGACAAGTTTATAGTTGCTGTAAAACGAATAACCAATCGATTGGCTCAACATAAAACCATTGGTATACCTATCGTATCCTTTTTTATAATCGCCCACTAACTGGGGCACTAACTCTGATGCTTCGTTAATAAAAATTCTGTGCTGCATGTATCCGCCACCAGCCATCAAGTGTAATCCAGAGTTTGCATTGGCTTTACCCACACGAATAACCTTCCCAACCTTGCCGGAAATTAATATACCACGCTGATAAATAAATACATCAGAAAACTCACCCTCTCGATTAATCAACCCACCTTGTGTGGTTAAAAGAGGCTTTAAAATGGTGTCCTCCTTAACCCGATTAGAAAAGAGAAATCCAGTTTGAATCTCAAATGTCAGATTGGATTTTGTTTTATAGGAGATAGATCCACCAGCAATGCCACCAGCTCCAAATCTTTCGTTCAAATCCGCGAATGGCTGCTGAACGCCTCCGAAAATACCGACTGAGAAAAAATTCAATGTAGAATCTCTCACATTACGCTGAGCGAATATGTTACCCACGCAAAAAACAGAAAGGAGCACCAAAAGTGTTTGTCTCATGGTACACGAAAATAACGTTGTCCCTTTCACAAAAATCCCTCAATATAGATATCGGTGAATCGAACGGCTCTCAACAGCCAAATCGAGGACCCAAAAAGTGTATCTTCGCGCCCTATTTTTCGATTCGAATGAAACCAATAAAACTGGTTGACCTACAGTCACAGTATCATAAAATTAAACCTGAAGTTGACGCGGCCATTGGAGAGGTGCTCGAGAGCACCATGTTTATTGGTGGTGAACACGTTAAGAACTTTAGCCAAGAACTGGAATCTTACTTAAATGTCAAAAATGTAATTCCTTGTGCTAACGGTACAGATGCCTTGCAAATTGCATTGATGGCATTAGACCTAAAGCCTGGTGATGAAGTATTAACTCCTAGCTTTACCTATATTGCCACTTGCGAGGTTATAGCCTTGCTGCAGCTAAAGCCAATTTTTGTTGAGGTTGATCCAGATACTTTCACCATTGACATTGATGATGCCCGCAGCAAAGTAACTCCCAAAACCAAAGCAATAGTTCCGGTTCACCTCTATGGTCAGTGTGCCAATATGGATGAGGTCATGAAACTAGCACAATCAGAAAATCTGAAGGTAATAGAAGATACAGCTCAAGCCATAGGAGCCACATACACAGGTTCAATGTTTTCAGGCAAAGCCGGTACTATTGGTGATGTTGGCACAACCTCATTTTTCCCTTCGAAAAATCTCGGATGTTATGGTGATGGTGGTGCGCTAATGACCAATAATGATGAACTCGCAAAACGCATCAGAATGATTGCCAATCATGGGCAATCAAAACGTTACTACCACGATGATATTGGTGTTAATTCAAGACTAGACAATATTCAAGCGGCTGTTTTGCGTATAAAATTGAAGCATCTCGACTCATATGCCAAAAGCAGGCAGGGCGTAGCAGATTATTATACTTCGCAATTTCAGGATGATGTAAATCTTATCACCCCCAAAATAGCACCATACAGTGATCATGTATTTCACCAATATACCGTGAAACTAAATGGCATTGATCGTCAGGGTTTGCAAGACTACTTAGAGTCTAAAGGCATACCTACGAACATATATTACCCTGTTCCCGCCCACTTACAAAAAGGGTATGCCCATTACTCGGATGGTGAAGGATCGCTGCCTGTGACTGAAAGGCTATCGAGAGAGGTGCTATCATTTCCAATTCATACTGAAATGGATGATGAACAACTAAAACATAT
>JALRDM010000158.1 GCA_023262195.1 Salibacteraceae bacterium
TATCTCTTCATTTTCTTGAGTGGCAGAGATTAAATTGAGATGGCTTTTAAAGTCAACACCACTGGTGTTAATGGTCTTGAATAGGCATTCTTTCAATGTCCATAGCAACAATGGTTTGTTGTGACTATCGATTTTTTCTAGTGCACTAAGCTCTTTTGGTGTAGTAAACTTTTTAGCAAGACGAGTTATTTGTCTTTCGTTTGATTCAATATCTATTCCGCAGGATGCAGCTTTCTGAATAATAAGTACTGCTATGTGAGTAGAAGAGTGACTTATTGATATACCGAGATTTGTTTGATCTAAGAATGGTTTGCCATTCAACTCATGCCTAATGGTTGGAGATTTCTCTACAAAGTGGGTAACCAAATTTTGACTTGCTTGTAGTTGATTTATTCGATGTGCCGAAACATCAGCGGCATCATTAATCTTGATTATTGAGTCCAAGTTTAATGCCTCAGCTAAGCTGCTCAATAAGATAAAGCCACCACTGGTGGTATTAAACCTTTTCAAAATATTGATGTTAGACTTCCTGTAAAATGCAAAGGCTACCTTTGCACGAAATTTTAAAAATCGAATGAGCGAAGTTACAGACACTATAGGTTATAAGGTTAAAGACATATCTCAAGCAGATTGGGGAAGAAAAGAAATTCAACTTGCTGAAGCAGAAATGCCAGGCCTAATGGCTTTGAGAGAAGAATACACAGACTCCCAACCACTCAAGGGCGCTAGAATTGCAGGCTGTCTTCATATGACAATTCAAACCGCGGTATTAATAGAGACACTCGTTGAACTTGGTGCTGAGGTATCGTGGTCGAGTTGCAATATTTTTTCCACTCAAGATCATGCAGCAGCCGCTATTGCTAAGGCCGGTGTTCCGGTATACGCTTGGAAGGGTATGAATGATGAAGAATTTGATTGGTGTATTGAACAAACTTTACACGCATTTGAAGGTGGTAAACCTTTGAATATGATTCTTGACGATGGTGGCGACTTGACTAATATGGTATTTGACAAGTATCCCGAATTATGTGAGGGTATTCGTGGTTTATCCGAAGAGACAACTACAGGAGTTCATCGGCTTTATGAAAGAATGAAAAACGGAACACTTGTGATGCCTGCCATTAATGTGAATGATTCCGTTACTAAATCAAAATACGATAATAAGTACGGCTGTAAAGAATCTCTCGTAGACGCCATTAGGAGAGCTACAGATGTAATGATGGCAGGTAAAGTAGCTGTAGTTGGGGGTTACGGTGATGTTGGAAAAGGTTCGGCCGCTTCATTGCGTGGGGCAGGAGCAAGGGTAATTGTTACGGAGATTGATCCAATTTGTGCGCTACAAGCAGCCATGGATGGTTTTGAAGTTAAAAAGATGATGGATGCTGTACAAGAGGCAGATATTGTGGTCACTGCAACAGGTAACAAAGACATAATCAAGCAAGAGCATTTTGAGAAAATGAAAGACAAGACCATTGTCTGTAATATCGGTCACTTTGACAATGAAATTGATGTTGCTTGGTTAAATAGTAACTACCAAAAGGATGAGTTGAAGCCTCAAGTGGATATTTACACGAGAAACGATGGAAGCCAAATCATCTTGTTGGCGGAAGGTAGATTGGTCAACCTTGGTTGTGCTACTGGTCACCCATCTTTTGTAATGTCTAATTCATTTACAAATCAAACTTTGGCTCAAATAGAGCTTTGGAATAATCACGGAGATTATAAAAATGAGGTATATGTATTGCCTAAGCATCTCGATGAGAAGGTGGCAAGGTTACATTTGGCCAAAATCGGTGTTGAGTTAGATGAACTCTCTAAGGATCAGGCCGACTATATTGACGTAACGGTCGAAGGTCCATTTAAGCCAGAGAATTATAGATATTGATATCATTTCTGGAAACAATTAAATAAAGGGGGCGCAAGCCCTCTTTATTGTTTTAGTTTCTTATCGATAGTCTATTCCCATCAAAGGAAGTAACATACTGACGCAAAGGAAGAGACGCTGGCCCCTTTACTAATTGGCCATCAAATAACAACCATTGTGACTCACTGCATTCATCAGTGCAGGTAGTGCCACCTGTGTCCACGAATATTTGGCAGCGCTCCTCAACAAGATATGGTGCTTGCCTATCATAGGCTGCAAGCACTTCTTGAGTGCTTCTGTGGACAATGAGCCCGTTTGATCCACCATCGAGGTAAACCCATCCACCAATAAAATTGAGATTGTTGTATTGAGGCAGGTTTAAATCAATGTCGACATTTACAACTACGTTTGGAACTCGATGTTCCTGGTAGCGTTGTCGACACTCACTCAGCGAAACCGCACATATAATAAATAGGACTAACCGAATTCGGATCATTTAAGTAATATAGAGGAATGGCAAATTTACATCACTTCTTAGCGATACTTGTTTTAACCACAGTTTTAGGCCAAAGTGTTTGCAATGCCCAGTCGAGAAAACGGCTTCGTGAACTTGAGAAAATGGAGGAGCAGCATGAAGTAGATGAAGATGAAGCACGAAATGAGGCGAAGTCAAGACACATGAGTATTCAATCAAAACAGACTCGTAAGGAAATGAAGCGATACAAGCGATTGAATAAGCGACATAACAAGAATAGAAAACCCTTATTTAGAACAAGGAAAAGAAGAGGCTAGATGGATGATCCCGGAACATTAATATACATTGCGTTTTTAGTAATTAGCTTGATAGCTGGTTGGTTAAAGAATCGGAAAAAGAAAGCGGAACCAATCCAAAACGAAAAGACCGAGCCAAATGTCAGCACAACGGCTTCACCGGCTGAAACATATAAATCGGATGATGGTTGGTTTGACAATGACTTGGTGGAATCTGAGCCAAAGTTTCAGTTCGAACAGGTGAAACAATCAACCAATAAGGAGCCTCTGAAAAGAGTTTCAAAAGAAGATCATAAACCGATTATGGAGGAACAATCTGATGATGAAGTCAGTGAGAATGACTTGTTAGAAGATTTTGATCTAAGAAAGGCAATAATCTCCAGTGAAATTTTAAATAGACCAGAGTTATGAGTGATCGCAGAGCCTTAATAGTAGATGATGAAGAACTGGCCCGTAAAAATTTGCAAGTTATGCTCAATGACTATTGTCCCGAAGTTGAGGTGATTGGCTTAGCTGCGAACATTCGAGAGGCAGAAGAATTCATAAAGTCCAATTCAATTGATATTCTTTTCTTGGATATATAAATGCCAAATGGATCAGGATTCGATCTGCTTGAAAGGTTAGGGTCAGACCTTGACTTTAAGATTATATTCATCACTGCATATCATGAATATGCATTAAAGGGGTTTAAATTCAGTGCGGTTGATTATTTATTGAAACCGATAGATCCTGATGATTTGGTGAAATCGGTAAATAGAGTAAAGGATAGCGTTGTGGTAGGGACATTTGTAAATTTCATATAAAGAAATTTGCATACATGAAACAACTATTATATCTTTAAATCAAACATATATATGAATAAAAAAGTAACTATCGAAATTAAAAATAAATTAAAAAGGCCAAAGAATTCCGGTTTGGACTATTTTGAAAGAAGAATTGATTATATGTTTCAAAATTGTGGACTACCGG
>JALRDM010000266.1 GCA_023262195.1 Salibacteraceae bacterium
AATTCAAATTTAAGCGGAAAACCCTCTGGATTTGCGCTTCAGAACCATTTCACGCAAGAGTTTGGTTTCTGGTTTGGTCTAAATCAAAAAAACTTCAATCCCGAAACAGATTAATCCAGTGGCAATGAAAGCAAACCCTGAGATACCTGCACTGTATCAAAGCTTGAACTGTAAACAGCCAAAATTCCAAATCCACCGTTTACATTGTAAAAAACTTGAGCTATTTGAACAAATAGGTCGCCAATAGAGAAACGATAATTATTATCGGTAGTTTGAAATTGAAAACAGTCCTCACTCAGTGTTATTAATTCACAAAGTAATTACCCTGAAAGCACCTCCAATACATTGACAACAGAATCATCGAAGCTCGAAGCGGTTGGCAAAAAAGGCAATTCAGAAAAAGATTGATTGCGAAAATCTAAATTGCGGTCATAAAACACAGAGGTGTCTATACAAAACAGTTTGCTTAAATCGATTGCTTCGTTCACACGACTGCTAAATGTGCTACTGATCATCGTTCTCGCATTAATATTCCGCTATCGATTGCTTGCTCCGCTCTTTGAACCATTTGACGTTTCTTTCACTCTAAACGAAGCACAATATTTTTTATTAGTAACTGACATTATTTTGGTGGCGTGGCTTGGCTATTGGCTTAACGATTGGTTTGACAAGTCCATTGATACCATTAATAAACCAGATCGTCTTTTGGTAAAGTATCAAGTGAGCCCGTTCTGGTTTGGTATCCTATTAGTAATAACGGGTGTTGTATGTCTAATGATCTCAATATATCTAGCTGAGGCAACAGACAATTGGTCTAAGATGATTGTACTACCAATAACATTGCTGCTGCTAGCAGGCTATGCGCGCTGGCTTAAACCAATTAAGCTTATCGGCAATGTGCTGGTGAGTCTACTCGTGGTTGCCGTTTTGGGTGTGCTCTTGTTATCTGAACTTGAAACTATTGAATCTGTGCCGAATCAAAATTTCAAAATCATCATCGTCACAATTTCGATCTCATTATTCCTGCTTAATTTGATCCGAGAGATTGTAAAAGACATAGAAGATATTTCAGGTGATCAACAGCATGAAGTAGTTTCACTACCAATCTTAATTGGCATTAAAAACACCAAAACCATCTTACGAGCTGCCCTTGCCTTAAGTATATTCCCGCTGCTATATCTCGGTATTAACTTTTCATATGGTGCTATGGGTTCCACACTAACAATTTTCGCAATTGTATTAACCTTCAGAAACTTCACCCTAGTCAGCGCTAGAGAGGGCTTACGTGCATCACTATTGTCAAAAAACCTCAAACTTATCATGCTCGCAGGCATACTCCTGATGGGGTTTTTAACCGTGCTCTGAAAAAACCACTATTTTTTGCCTTGAATCAAAAATTCTTACCGCATGAAACTCTATTCTTTTATGGCTTTAGTTCTTGCCCTCTCACTATTCAGTTGTGGAGGCGCATCCTCCGATTCAGAGGCATCTGAAGATGGCGAAGACATGGCTCAATCTGACCTTCCTAGAACATTACAAAACGCTACTAAGTGGGTCGATCTTAATGATTATTACGTAAATGCTTCAATAGCTATTCCTGACGAAACTCAAGGTGAGTCTGAAATTATGGTGAATGATTTTGGCGAAACCCATGTAAGTATAGGTGAAATTTATCACGTTGTTTTTGCGGAGATGATTGAAGGAGATTTAAACTCTTATATCTCAACATTAAGCGAAGATTTGGTGTACACCAATGAAATCGTAGATCAAGGTGAAGATTACGTTCTATACAAGAGCACCATTGCCGATTCGCCCATGGATCCAGAGTTTCATTTCTATGCAATAAAGACCATTGATGGAATCGCTTTTGAGATACATGACTATAACGAAGAAGGCGGTTATGCAGAGAGTATTACCAGAAGAATGTTAGATAGTGTAAACAATCTCAAATCAAATAATTCACCTTCTTAGCAATCATTTAATTGTAATATTAATTTTGAACAAGCAATCTTAGATTCATCCATGATCATGAACCACAAAACGCTTTTCGCTCCTTTTCTGTTGCTACTAGCCCTTGCAATATCTGTGAGCCCTGCATTTGCGGGCAATATCGTATTGGAAGGCAATTATCAGGGTAAGAATCTTTATGTGAAAAATACTTTCGCTGGCGTTGGTGTTGGTTTTTGTGTTTTTGAGGTAACGGTGAATGGAAGTGTGACAACCGATGAATGGAACTCTAGCGCATTTGAAATCGATCTATCGATACATGATTTAGACCCAGGCGATCAAGTGGTTGTTGTTATAAAGCACAAAGATGATTGTGCTCTCCCAAAGGTTTTAAACCCAGAAGTACTCAACCCAAAAAGCACCTTCAAAACTGTTTCTATCAATGCTTCGGCCGATGGAATGTTAAAGTGGTCAACCACAGACGAAGCCGGAGTACTTACTTATATCGTTGAGCAATACCGTTGGAATAAATGGGTTTATGTGGGCGAAGTAGAGGGCATGGGTAGAACAGGCAAAACCAATAACTATTCTTTCCAAGTCACCCCTCACTCTGGCGGCAATAAAGTGCGCGTAAAACAAATCGATTATTCAGGGGTTCCTAGATACTCGCCTTCAGCAGAGCTCACCTCAAGCTTATCGCAGGTGACTGGTGTACCAGCCAAGGTGGATGATAAGATTTCTTTTTCTGCCGAAACAATGTATGAAGTATATGACATTCATGGCAACATTGTTAAGCGAGGCTTCTCCGCTGAAATAGATGCATCAAATCTGAAAAAGGGTATTTATTATCTCAACTATGACAACAGTACGGTTGAGTTCATGAAGAAAAAATAATCACTCAAACGATTTGAACCCTTCCTTCTGAGGGGTTTTTTTATGTTATAACCTTTATGAATAAAATTGAACATATTGGAATTGCGGTCAAAAACCTCAAGTCAGCAAATGAGACTTATTCAAAACTCTTCAATCAAGATCCATACAAAATGGAGGTTGTGACTTCGGAAGCGGTAACCACAAGTTTTTTTCAAATTGGAGAGTCAAAAATTGAGCTTTTAGAAGGTAACTCTCCAGAAAGCGCCATTTCCAAATACATCGAAAAGCGTGGAGAAGGCATCCATCACATTGCCTATGCTGTTCAGGACATAGAGCAAGAGCGAGACCGGCTGATTAAAGAAGGGTTTCAGCCCATTGGTGAAATAAAACCCGGAGCCGACAATAAGCTTGTCTGTTTTTTCCACCCCAAATCAGCCAATAGTGTTTTGGTTGAGTTATGCCAAGAACGGAGTTAACCTCGCTTCCAAGTCGTGGATAGCGGTTAGATGGATGGTGTTTAGTCCTAACTGATTTGCAGCATCTATATGCTGCGGTGAATCATCAATGAAGAGCGTTTTCTGAGGAATTAGTCCGTGCTCATCAATGATCATTTGCCACGCGTCATGCTCTGGTTTTCTGGCATGAATCTCATGAGATAGATAGGCTTGATCAAAGCACTCGTGAATAGACTGTAATTTTTTTGCTCGATTCAGTAATTGATTGAAATAAGCCAAATGAATCTCATTGGTATTGCTTAGTAAGTAGCAAGGAACCTTCGATCTAAGTTTCTGAACATAATCCAGTCTCCCCACTGGAAAATCAAGAATGATTGCATTCCAAGCATTAACAATTTCATCTTTAGTTCGATTGGGAATTTCTTTCTGCAGACTTTCTACAAATGCACTTTTATCGATTTCACCTTTTTCTAACTGGTCAAAAAGGCCACTCTGCCTCATTTTGCTGTATAGCGCATCAAATCGCTCAAAGCCAAGGTCTTGAAATGCCCAAACCGTTCGGTTATAATCAATATCTAATATTACTCCCCCCAAATCGAAGATGATCGCTTCTATCTTATTGCTTCCCATAACTGTTGCGAAATGTACGAATGATTAAATTCGCTCACTTTTTCGATGAAAAAGCGGTCCTATAGCTCAGTTGGTTAGAGCACCTGACTCATAATCAGGTGGTCCCTGGTTCGAGTCCAGGTGGGACCACGAAAAAACCCTCATCGTTTTTGAAAGCGTTGGGGGTTCTTTATTATGAGCCAGAGGTCATCTTTATTTTATTGCAAGTTTTGGTACGACTAGGTTTCATGATTGTTTAAAAAACAATCAATCACCTTTTTTGGCTCCACCAACTTTCGCTAAAAACGAACCCAAAATCGTTCTGTATGCTCAGAACATTAAACTGGTCGGAAAGCACAAAAAACATCGTTTTGGACAGTTTTCAGACAGTTATGAGACAGTTCAAAAAAAATCAATGGCGCTCTATTCGGTCGTGAAAATCAATTGACGATCAGCAATTTAAATTCCGTTCTGCGATTTGCTTGATGCTGTTCTTCAGAGCAATCAGTATCAATTACTGTTTCACATTTACAATTGTTTACAGGCTGGCTCTCACCATAACCTTTAATGATGACTCTGTCTGTATTATCAATATATTTTGTAAGATATTCCGCTGTTGCGTTCGCACGATTTTCACTCAGTTTTTGGTTGTAGGCTTTGCTGCCTCGACAGTCAGTATGTGAGCCTAATTCGATTGTCAAATCAGGATATTTTAGCATTGCCGCTATTACTTTCTCAAGCTCAATGCGAGCATCCGGACGGATTTCGTATTTATCAAAATCAAAATATATGATGCTGATGTTGAGTAATTCTCCAAGATCCATCCCAACCTCAAAGTTCACAAGAGGCCTGATATTTGAATCATTGTGCGATGCGAGCGGGGGGTCAATTAACTCCTCATTTGTATCTTCTGTAGTCCATATGGGATCTTTTAATGCAACAGTTGTTTTAGATAGTAATTCATTATCGCTTTCATCTATATTCTTGGGCGAATCCAGCCCTTCCGGCACCTGAGAAGATTTGATATCGGCTATTGAGCCTGATTGCTGGACTTCAGGGGTTTTAATCGATAAACCTTCGGTATTGAAGCTGTCTGTAACTGACGCTTCATTGGTGTTTAAATCATTGTTTTGTAGACTGTAAGTATTTTGAATCATATATTCTTGAGAGAG
>JALRDM010000275.1 GCA_023262195.1 Salibacteraceae bacterium
AATGCAATCTCGCGGGCGGCTTTAGAGTCAATTCCGATATTTAAGATGGTTGCTGACCTTTCTATTATGGTTGACAATAGGTCGGCATTGTAATATGATAAGCGTGAGTTTATTCCAAAGCGTGCGCGCAAGGGAGAAGTAAGTAAACCGGATCTTGTAGTGGCTCCAATAAGGGTAAATGGTGCAAGTTCAATTTTAACACTTCGAGCGCTGGGACCGCTATCGATGAGTATGTCGATCATAAAGTCTTCCATAGCAGAATAGAGGAACTCCTCTACAATTGGGCTCAAACGATGAATCTCGTCAATGAACAGGACATCTTTCTCCTCCAGATTTGTAAGCAACCCAGCAAGGTCACCAGGCTTATCTAATACCGGTCCACTGGTGGATTTAATATTTACTCCAAGCTCATTGGCGATGATATGTGCAAGTGTAGTTTTACCCAATCCTGGAGGACCATGGAGCAACGTGTGGTCAAGCGCTTCACTTCTGCGCTTAGCCGCCTCAACGAAAACCTCGAGGTTTTCAATAACTGCCTCTTGTCCAGAAAAGTCACCAAATTGACGAGGTCTTAAAACCTTCTCAAGATCCTTATCGGTTTGTGAAAGATTTTCTGAATCAGGATTTAAATTGGAATTCATGTATGCACAAATTTAGGAATGCATACCAACAAAAAACCCGCTCATTGAGCGGGTTTCGTTTATTTTAATGACCTGCGCCACCATCTTGTTCTCCATCTTCTAGAGGAACTATTTGTGGAACAAAATCTTGTTCTTTACCAGGCTTGCTATAATCATAGGCCCATCTGTGAACCGTGGGTAGAGGACCTGGCCAATTTCCATGTATGTGCTCAACGGGTGTAGTCCACTCAAGAGTATTAGATCCCCAAGGATTAGCCGAAGCCTTTGGACCTCTCCTGATGGAGTAAAAGAAGTTGAACATAAAGATGAACTGTGCTATGGCTCCAGCAATTGCAAAAATTGATACCATTTCATTGATAGATACTAAATCATCAAAAATTGGGAATTCACTATTGCTGTAATACCTTCTAGGTACACCTGCGAGGCCAAGGAAGTGTTGAGGAAAGAATACTCCATAAGCGCAGATGAAGGTGGTCCAGAAGTGAGCGTATCCCAGTTTCCTGTTCATCATTCGACCATACATTTTTGGGAACCAATGATACACTCCAGCGTACATTGCCATAACCGCACTTAATCCCATAACAATATGGAAGTGGGCGACCACGAAGTAAGTATCATGCAAGTTGATATCTAGTGCACTGTCTGCAAGAATGATTCCTGTTACACCTCCAGATATAAATGTTGATACCATGGAAATGGAGAACAACATTGCTGGGGTAAATCGAATACTTCCTTTCCATAAGGTGGTAATGAAGTTAAAGGCTTTAACTGCCGATGGAATAGCAATAAGTAAGGTGGTGAATGTAAACACCGCGCCTAAGAATGGATTCATTCCTGTCAAGAACATATGGTGTCCCCACACAATGAATGATAAGAACGCAATTGCTAAAATAGACCCAATCATTGCACGGTAACCAAAAATTGGCTTTCTTGAATTTGTAGCAATAACTTCAGACGTGATACCAAGCGCTGGAAGTAATACGATATAAACTTCAGGGTGTCCTAAGAACCAAAAAAGGTGCTCATATAAAATAGGACTACCACCAGTTCTTTCAAGCACTTCGCCAGCAATATGAATATCTGATAGGTAAAAGGCTGTTCCAAAGCTTCTATCGAAAATTAAGAGCAAAGCTGCTGAGAACAATACCGGGAATGAAAGTACACCGAGAATAGCAGTCACAAAGAGAGCCCAAATACTCAACGGGAGTCGAGTCATGGTCATACCCTTTGTTCGCAAATTGATAACGGTTACCACATAGTTCAGACCACCGAGAAGGGAAGAAACAATGAACAAAGACATTGATACTAGCCATAGAGTCATACCAAGACCTGAACCTGGCATTGCTTGTGGTAAGGCACTGAGTGGGGGATAAACCGTCCATCCGCCAGACGCAGGTCCTGTCTCAACGAACAATGAAACAACCATTATGACACTTGAGGCTAAGAAAAACCAATATGATAACATATTCATGAAGCCAGATGCCATGTCTCTAGCACCAATCTGCAACGGAATTAATAGGTTGGCAAATGTGCCGCTCAAGCCTCCCGTCAAAAGGAAGAAGACCATGATAGTACCGTGAATGGTAACCAAAGCCAAATACATATTCGGATCTAGAATTCCGTCTGGAGCCCACTTGTCTCCAAGGAAAAAATTAAGAATCCAGAACGATTCTCCTTGCCAGCCCAATTGCAATCGGAAAAGGCTTGACATAATCATTCCGATTACTGCCATGAGCATTCCAGTAATCAGGAACTGCTTGGAGATCATTTTATGATCTTGACTGAAAACGTATTTTGAGATAAACGTTTCTTCGTGGTGATGATCGGTGTGTGCTGTTGCCATATTTATTATTGTTCGATCATTGTTAGTTCTACTTCATTATTTACTGTGGCAGTCGATGTTCCTCCATCGTCTACAAAACCTTCCGCGAAGATCTTTTGTTCATTCATCCAAACATTGAATTCTTCTTCTTCAACTACCTTGATGTTCATTTGCATATTGTAGTGTGCTGCTCCACAGATTTTGTTGCAGAGTAGTACATATTCAAAAGCGTCATTCCCAGTAATTTCTTGCATTTCAGCAGTGGTAATCGTTGGCTTGAATGTGAATTCGGTAACCATCCCTGGAACACAGTTCATTTGAGCCCTAAAGTGTGGCATATATGCGCTGTGAATAACATCTCTACTTCGAAATTTGAAGGCAATGTCTTTTCC
Organism: Salibacteraceae bacterium; assembly: GCA_023262195.1. Taxonomy (GTDB): domain Bacteria; phylum Bacteroidota; class Bacteroidia; order Flavobacteriales_G; family Salibacteraceae; genus SHAN690. The sequence continues at coordinate 2,856 of JALRDM010000275.1, forward strand.
TCGAGGAATCACAAATTCAGATTTAACAAGTATATCATCCTTTCCCTTCTCTAGGGTAGTGAGAGATTCAAATGACATCACGTTTTCAAGCTGTCTATTCCATTTGGCAATTTTTTCCGTGAGCTCTTCTTCTTTTAAACCACCTTCTGGAGCGTCAGCTAGTTCAGCTTCAAATTCAGCTATTTCTTCATTAAGCTCGGCAATTTTCTCACTTAAGGAAGCCGAAGTAATTACTCCCAATGGGTTTGTACCAGAAATCATGTTATAATTTGAAGCGCCCAGTGTTGAATCTGATCCAGCATAGCGAGCAGTCCAGTCAAATTGTTTTGGATACAATTCAATTACAACTGCGTCATCAGGCGTTTCATCCATCGTAATGTCTATCCATTCGCCTAGGCCCCAAATAACAATGATGGCAAGGAATACTGCTGGGACAGTCGTCCAAAGCAACTCAAGCTTATTACTGTGAGTGTAGTAGTATGCTTTCCTGTCCTTGTTAAACACATATTTGAATGCGAAGTAGAAGAGGTAAACGTGCGTTATCACAAAGACAAGCGTGATGATTGCGAAATTGAAATTCAATAAGTTATCTAAAGCCACTCCATGCTCCGAAGCCGAAACAGGTAACAATTTATCTCCATATTTGGCTACGAGCCAAGCGAAGAAGGCAAAGTAGCCGAATAGGAAAACCAACATCATCTTTGACTGATACTTGTTTTCGGCATCAGTTGGTAATGGACTGCTATCGCCTTTAAGGCGAGAAGACGCTTCAAATACACGCATCAGCTGAGCAATGGATAGCACAGCAAGTCCAATGGATAATATAATTAGGATTGTTATCATATCTATTTTACTTCTTTCTCAATTTAATTGATGTGATGGTGTAAACTTTCCTGAACAAATGGATGATGTTTAACTAGCAGTGGACGTTTAGTCAATGCACCCAATACGACAAATAAGAACAGTCCAAGGAATGCAATGAAGGTTCCAATTTCAATTAACCCTACAGTTCCATTTGGTCCCATGGCTCCTGGAGAAACAATCATAAAAACGTCTAACCAATGGCCAAAGAAGATGATGCAACCTGTGAAAACCATAAAGCCTGCATTTCTCTTCGCATCCTTTGACATTAATAACAACATAGGAAAGATAAAGTTGATGACCATGGTGCCCCAAAAGATCCATGTATAGTCGTCAATCCGGGCTTTAAAGTATGTAATCTCCTCTGGTATATTGGAATACCAATACAACATGAACTGACAAAAGAATAGATAGGTCCATAGAAAACTCACTCCAAACACCCATTTGCCTATGTCATGCATGTGGCTGTCATTCACAAAATCCATTAGACCTTTACTCTTTAAGTAAATGGTAAGTAGAGTAATCATAACCATACCACTAATCCACATACCAGAGAATATATACCATCCAAAAATTGTGCTGAACCAGTGAGTATCAATACTCATGATCCAATCCCAACTAAATGTGGTCGAAGTATATCCAAAGATGACAAGGAAAATGGCTGCCATCGTTTGATTTTTTGTAAAGAACCTCTTTTCGTTTTCTAAAGGTGAGTCTTCATTCAAGGAGCTTTTCATGAACCATCTAAAGAATAAGAAATAAGCAGCCAGATAAGCGAGGGTTCTAAGCCACCAAAAGATTTGATTTAGATATGGTTTTTTATGTGCAATTAGAGCGTCATAATGTTCCGAGTTTACATCATACAATTCTGGATCCATCCAGTGATATATGTGATGTAAGTGCAACGAACCAGCTGCGAATACTACAAGTAGGGTAATTGACCCAATGGGTAGATAGGATGCAACTCCTTCCATAACTCTCTTAAATACTACTCCCCATCCGGCTTCTGCGGCATATTGCACTGCTAGGAAAAAAAGAGCTGCAAGGGATACCCCAAAAAAGAAGAATCCGCTAACAAAAATACTGACCCAAATACGCTGTCCAATTCCATGATGATCATCATGAGCATGATCGCCCATCATGAAGAACACTGAGCCGAGAATTAAAAGCAAGACACCCACACCCATCAATATGAATGTGTTCTTTTTGGCCTGTCCTTCGAATGTATACTCCATTTTTAGCTTTAGGTTTAGTTGTTCATAGTGGTTTCATCCATGACTTCTTCTGATGTCATAGAACCTGTAGATTCTTCTTCAATGCTCTCCTTCCCATCCATGGCCATGTCGTTGCCTTGGAGAGTCTGAACATATCTTATCACTTTCCACCGCTCTTCATTGTTTAATTGAGAAGCGTGCGATCCCATGAGATTTTTACCGTAAGTAATGGTATGGAACATTTTTCCTGCAGGAAGATTTTTCAATGCTGCGCTTGTGTAAGCTGGGGGAGGTGGATGACCACCGGCAGTAACTGTTAATCCGTCACCATTTCCTTCTTTACCATGGCAATGGACACAAAACTTGGTGTAGATCACCTTTCCTTCGGCAACTATTTCATCACTCATTGGGTAAGGATTCTTCAATAATTCACCCGCCATTTCGTAACCTTCCACATTGTTTGGAATTCCATATGGTAAATATCCTCGAGTGATACTTCCATCAACTGGTAGCCTAGCCTCCATAGAATTACTAAAAAGGCTATCCGTTGGCAACTTGCTGTAGGGTTCAGCAGCAGGAGACCTGTACATATCAGGCATGTACTCAACTCCCGGAGATAGAGGGTCAGGGCTACACGATGCCAAGATCAGAGCCATAACTGCTGTGGTGATGCTTAAGTGTAAATATTTGATACTCATGCTATTTTTCAAAAATTTCGACCGGTTTTGTTTCTTGCAAAATCGACTTGATTTCTTCTGAATCAATTCCAGAATTTTCTTCCCAATCAATTTCAATCGCAAAATGATCGTCCGTAGTTCTTGGATGTGGATTTCTTGCCTTAACTCCTGGCAGAGTCCAGTTCCGTATAAGGTATGTAATTGCCATACCATGAGCTGCACACAATACAGTAAACTCAAAGGTTACAGGAATAAAAGCTGGTAGATTCTGATATAAGGCAAAACTTGGTTTACCACCAATATTCATAGGCCAATCCTGAATCATAAAGTAAGACATACCCAATAAGGCCAAGGCTAGAGCAGTGATGCCGTAAAGAAAGGCATTGATGGCCAATCTTGTCCACTTGATACCAAGCACATTCTCAAGTCCATGAATTGGGAATGGTGAGTAAACATCTTTGATTTTAACATTTTTAGCAAGGATTGCTTTCGCACCACTTACCATAATGTCATCATCATCATAAAGGGCATAAATTGCTTTACTCATTGTGATGCAGTTTTTTATAGTTATCGCCTGAAGATTTAAGAATACTCTTCAATTCATTAAGTGCCAATACTGGAAAGAAGCGGCTGAATAGAAGGAAGAGTGTAAAGAATATGCCTATGGTTCCAAGGAATATGCCTATATCTACAAATGTCGGATGGAACATTCCCCAGTTTGATGGAAGGAAGTCTCTGTGCAGTGACGTAACGATGATTACAAAACGCTCAAACCACATACCTATATTAACGAAAATCGAAAGAATGAAAGATGCAATAAGGCTTCTTCTGATTTTCTTAAACCAGAATAGCTGCGGTGTGATCACATTACACGTCATCATAGACCAATAAGCCCACCAATATGGACCAGTAGCTCGATTTAAGAATGCATAACCTTCATATTCAACTCCTGAGTACCAAGAGATAAAAAGTTCTGAAAGGTATGCTACACCAACCATAGAACCCGTAATCACAATTACGATATTCATGTATTCACAATGCTTAATGGTAATGTAGCTTTCTAAGCTTAAAACTTTTCTTGCGATCAAGAGCAGTGTTTGCACCATTGCAAAGCCTGAGAAAATTGCTCCTGCAACGAAGTATGGAGGGAAAATGGTGGTGTGCCATCCAGGAATGACCGATGTTGCAAAGTCCATTGACACAATAGAGTGTACAGAAAACACCAGAGGTGTGGCCAATCCAGCGAGGACAAGTGATACTTCTTCAAAACGTATCCAAGCCTTAGCATTTCCCGTCCAACCGAAGCTTAATACACTGTAAGCCATCTTCGACACTGGTTTTACCGCTCTATCTCGAATAGTAGCGAAATCAGGAATAAGGCCGATATACCAAAAGACTAGAGATACGGAGAAATAGGTTGAAATGGCAAACACATCCCAGAGCAGTGGAGAGTTGAAGTTCACCCAAAGTGACCCAAATGTGTTTGGCAATGGGAATACCCAATATGCCATCCAAATTCTACCCATGTGTATACCTGGAAAGAGCGCTGCCATCATTACAGCAAAAATTGTCATTGCTTCTGCAGATCTATTAATGGCCATTCTCCATTTCTGACGGAAAAGGAGTAGTACCGCTGATATCAGTGTTCCAGCGTGGCCGATACCTACCCACCAAACAAAGTTGGTGATATCCCAAGCCCAGTCAACAGTTGTATTAAGTCCCCAGACTCCAATGCCACGTCCAATGGTGTAGAGTATACATCCTACTCCC
>JALRDM010000357.1 GCA_023262195.1 Salibacteraceae bacterium
GATTGGTAAGTTGTTGGGTGTAAGGTATCCCGGTAATCTCAATGACCTCCATCGCACGGATAAGGCGCTGTGGATTTACAAAATTCAGACTCTCGGTGAACTTTGGGTCAGCTTGAGCGAGTTGTTTTTTAAGCCATTCGATGCCTCGATTCTCCAATTCTTGCTTCAACCGACTGCGAATTTCTTTGTCGCTAGGAAGTTCATCCAATCCTTCCACAATCGTTTTGATATAAAGCCCTGAGCCACCTACGAGGATAGCCACATCATGAGTTTTGAAAAATTCGTTTAAAGCTTGAATACAATCTTTTTCGAATGCTCCACAGCTGTAAGAATCTGATGGGTCTTTACAATCAATAAAATTGTGTGGAATTTCAAATTGCTCTCTCTTGGTGGGTTTTGCTGTGCCAATGTCCATCCCTCGAAAGAACTGTCTTGAATCGCAATTAAAAATTTCCGTGTCGAAGATTTTGGCCAGCTCAATGGCCGTACGTGTCTTACCCGAAGCGGTAGGTCCAGCTATGACAACAAGCTGCTTCAAGGTTATAGATCCTCGTTGCCCATCATTCTGAACAGTTCGTCCAGCTCGTTTTCTTCGATATCCTCATCGTCATTGCTGATCTCAACACCATCAAAAACTATGTCATCCGATTTTGAATATTGATTGGGTGCCTCGCCAAATTCTTGCGTGATTCGAGGTAAAATCACAATATCCTCAACTTCTTTGATGGCAATTACATCTACATAAAAACACCACATTAACAGAAAGTCGAATACATAAATGAGTTTTTGGTCTTTGGCCAGAATGATTTTGCTGATTTCGGTTTCATTCATCAACCAAATTGGCTCACCGTCTTCTTCTGGTTCTTTTACTTCCATCAAGGTGATTTCTTGGCCCCGCTCCCAATCTTCGTTTGAAACATAGAATGATGCCATTTGTGAATTGTCAAACCCGAAAGCCTCCTGAATGATGTTGTGTAAATCAAGAAAGGAACTGTCCTTAGTTATTTCGATATCGCGAAATACATCCTTTTCATAATCAACTAAAACTCTAAAATGAATAACCTGTTGCATATCAACGTTGTGTTTTAGGCGTTAAACCTAGCTCTGCACCCTTCTCAAGCAATAATCCGTAAGCTTGATCAAAGTTGTTTTCGATTTTTCCGTCCAAAATAGCCTCACGTATGGTGTTTTTTAAAATCCCTACCTCGCGTCCTGGCTGAAGTTCAAATATATTCATGATTTCAGCTCCTTTAATTGGAGGCTCCCAATTCCGAAGTTGGTCTTTTGCTTCAACTTCGATGCACTTGTCTCTTACCCTTTGAAAATTTCTTAAAAAACGCTTCACCTTACCCTCGTTTTTCGAGGTAATATCAGACTCACAAAGGGTCATAAGTTGTTCAAGGTCATCGCCTGCATCATAGATTAGCCTGCGCACGCCTGAATCACTAACATGGTCGCCACTCAACGCGATGGGACGCAGATGCAAGCGAACCATTTTCTGAACAAACTTCATTTTCTGATCGAGGGGAAGCTTTAGCGATTTGAAAATTTTTGGGACCATTTTGGCGCCAAGATCTTCATGTCCATGAAAGGTCCAGCCGGCTTTTTTATGAAATCCTTTTGTATCGGGCTTTGCAATGTCATGCAAGATGGCAGCCCACCTCAACCAAAGGTTATCACTTCTTGAAGCCACATTGTCAAGAACTTGAAGCGTGTGGTAGAAGTTGTCTTTGTGTGCTACACCATCTTTTATTTCTACCCCTTGGAGCTCCACCATTTTTGGGAAAATTAGATGTAATAACCCTGTATTAAATAATAGCTTAAAACCAATGCTGGGTTTTGAGGCCGCTACAATTTTATTGAGCTCATCGGTGATGCGTTCCTGAGAGACAATTTTAATTCGATCCTTCTGTTGTTCGATGGCTTGAAATGAGTGCTCCTCGATACGGTATTCCAGTTGAGTAGCAAAACGAATTGCCCTCAGCATACGCAAGGGATCATCACTATAGGTGATTGCCGGATCGAGTGGCGTGCGTATTACCTGATTATTTAAATCAGTGATGCCGTCATATGGATCAATGACCTGTCCAAAATCTTCCTTGTTCAAGCTGATTGACATGGCATTGATTGTGAAATCTCTGCGGGCGCGATCTTCTTCAAGCGTGCCAGATGAAACGATGGGTTTTCTAGAATCATAGCGATATGATTCTTTGCGTGCACCAACAATTTCAATCTCTAGCCCATCAATAATGAATTGAGCCGTTCCGAACCGTTCAAATACATTCACAGATGTGCCTCCCAACTTATCACTGAGGGCTCGAGCAAAGTCGAGGGCATCTTTTGATACCACAATGTCAAGATCTTTTGATTCCCGATCGAGCAATAAATCACGCACATAACCTCCCACAATAAAACATTCAACACCCTGATTATGGGCCGTTTCGCTGATGATTTGGTAGAGCGAATTGTTGAGGTATTTTGTTATTTCGGTGGGACTCACTTTTTTCGATAAAGTTTAAAAGACGCATCGGGGTGGAATCGAATCACATCCAATTCACGAAGGTCTTCGTTTTCAACTTGAATGCAAGGGTGAGTTTTATCAACAAGTTCGAAATCGCGCTCCTCTATATTTTTCACTGCGAGTGGGCTTCGCAGTTGACGAATTAACCTTGCGAGCGCCTCTGATTTGGCGATTCTGATTTTAATAAAACCTTCCTTGGTGGCGAAGTCATCATGAATTCGGCCTTTGAGCTGGGTTTCTATGTCCACGCTGTTTTCTGATGCCTCGAGCAATTCATAGCCTACTTCAGGAAGGTGACCTACAAAGTTGTCGAGCATAACATCACTCGCCATGTAACACACCCAGGAGTTTGTAGTGAACCCCGGGTCTTTAGAAACAATGGGGTTTGCAGAAGTAGCGATCACCCCCAGCGCACATTGCTGGTCGGACTTTAATGCAATTTGTCCTCCATGACGAAGGTGTTCAATCAGTAATTTTAGTTCCATTATTGCGGCAGCATTGATATTTCTATGCTTTCAGAACACTTAAAATGGCCCTTTGGACAGGATTGGTGACCGTGGATTCCGCAAGGTCTGCAATCAAGCTTTTCCGTTGTTTCAATAATATGCGATGCATCGCTCAACGGGCCAAATCCAAATTGAGGAATAGTACTACAGTATATAGCCGTGACGGGCGCATTAACCGCACTGCACAGATGCATTGGAGCAGAGTCATTGACGTAATTCATTTTGGCATTACTCATTAGGGCAGCCGATTGCAGCAATGAAAACTTGCCGGCCATATTTTGCACCGATCGGTTTGATTGGCGGGCAATACGTTCACAAGATTCAGCATCATTAGGCGCGCCAAGCAGAAACACATTTGTTTCCACAGGTAGGGCATCAATCAGCTCAATCCATTTATGAGGACTCCATTGCTTGGTAAACCAAACGGAGGTGGGCGCAATGGTATAATAGGGCTTATCTTGATATACTTGAACACTGGCGAAATCATCAGCACTAGGGTAGAGCTTCGGCTTCGATAATTGAAAAGATCCAAGTGCGTTTATGAGTGCTTGATTTCGCTCAGTCTCATGCTTCCCATCGAATTCGTGTTCGAGTGCGTGGGTATATGCAAACGCAAACGGGTTCTTTTTATATCCTGAAATAGTTGAAGCACCAGAAAGCCAAGTCATAATTCCACTGCTAGCAAATCGGTGTGCATTGATGATCCAATCAAATTTCTCTGCGCGAACCTTTCGGATGGTCTTCCATAGACTGCTGTACTTACCTTGCTTCTTGTCCCAAACGATGACTTGTTTGATGAACGGGTGGTGCTCAAATAAGCTTTCGTTTCCTTTCCTTACAAGTATAGAAAGATTGGCTTCGGGTGATTCTTGATGAATAGACTCTAGCAATGCAGTCGCTAAAATCACGTCACCGATAAA
>JALRDM010000333.1 GCA_023262195.1 Salibacteraceae bacterium
AGTCCTACAGGACCTTTTAACGCCACCTTTAACTGGTCACCGATTATAGGTCTTGATGACCCATCATTGGGTAATCCAACGGCTTCACCATTATCGACAACTAGATATCGGGTAACAGTGACCTCCATAGATGGTTGTTCAGACTCAGCCGATGCAATTGTTCGAGTTGATACGCTTCCTGTAGTTGAGGTAGTGAGAGCTGTTGATAGATTCTGCCAAAAAGATTCTGGAAAAATTATTGTCACTCCAGGGTTTGAAGAATACCTCTGGAGTCCCAATCAAGCCATATCCAATCCTCGTGCTGATTCGATTTCGGTTTATCCGAATAGTGATAAGTTGTATACAGTATCAGTTACTGATCAAAATGGTTGTCGTTCTAGTATTTCACAAAACATTCGAGTGTGGAGACTCCCAACGGTGACTGCCTCTGATGAAGCGGAGATTTGCGAGGGAGATTCAGTTTCAATTGAGGCAAGTGCGAATGGAGGGGTGCTTTATCGCTGGTCCGATGGAGCTACACTTACAGATTCTAATGCCCAGATCACCATGGCTAAGCCTATAGAGACAACTACTTACAGTGTTACTGCTACAGACACAAACGGGTGCGAGAATTTAGGTCAGACCAGAGTGGTTGTGTTTCCTAAACCATTTATAGATGCTGGCGAAGACATTGCCAATTGTGATATTGATGTGGTGCAGCTCGGTGGTGAGCCGAGTGGTCCTGGTGATGCGGTTTATACATGGTCACCTCAGATTGGTCTTAGCGATCCGTTTAGTCCAAATCCAACATTGTTGAGTCCTGAAACCTTTGTATATTTTTTGGAAGTACAAGATCGAAATGGGTGCTTCAACTCTGACTCTGTTATAGTAAATGCTGATTGTTTTACCTTGGTATATGCCCCATCTGCTTTTACTCCTGGTTCCAACGATGTTAATGATATTTTCAAGCTAGAACATTATAAGGTTGTCGATCCGACACTCACCATATTTAACAAATGGGGTAGGGTGGTATTTGAAACCACCGATTTAAACGTGGGTTGGGACGGAAGAGTAGCAGGGCAACCTGCGCAAACTGATACCTATTATTGGTTCTTGTCATATCGTACACACGATTTGAAAAAAGCTGACAAAGAAGGGACAGTTACACTTATAAGATAATCATAAAAAAGGCCCTAATCGGGCCTCTTCACTTTCTATTTATCCTTTCTCTAATTCGGATTGATAATCCCATTCTTCTAAAAACTTGGTAGTAATCTTTCCGTCTCTAAACTTGGGATGTTTCATCAGCTTTTGATGGAACGGAATGGTAGTCTTCACGCCTTCAATTATGTATTCGCTAAGGGCGCGCTCCATCTTCGTGATAGCTTCTTCTCGCGTCTGCGCCACCGTAATCAATTTTGCAATCATAGAGTCATAAAATGGTGGAATAGTATAGCCCGCATACACGTGCGTGTCAATACGTATTCCATGACCACCAGGTGAATGGTACTCTGTGATACGTCCTGGACTAGGTCTAAAATCGTTTAACGGATCTTCCGCATTTATACGACATTGAATTGCGTGTCCAACGGGTTCATAATTCTTGCCGCTGATAGGCATTCCAGCAGCGATTTTTATTTGCTCTTTTACTAAGTCATAGTTGATCACCTCCTCTGTAATGGTATGTTCAACCTGAATACGAGTATTCATCTCCATGAAATAGAAATTCTTGTGTTTATCAACCAAGAATTCAACCGTACCCACTCCTTCATCTTTAACGGCCTTTGCAGCGCGAATTGCTGCCTCGCCCA
>JALRDM010000009.1 GCA_023262195.1 Salibacteraceae bacterium
CCTCTAAATCAGCACTCCAAATGTCTTTATCATCCTTTTTACCAACATTGGAAGGGTGGCCAAGTTTGCTAAACCAAATCTGTTTTCCGTCATCAGAAACAACTGGATTCAAGTTTTGGTAACCATCATTAAACTGGATGATGGGTTTAGGCTTAGTGATGTAGTCTGCCGGATTATGCTGAGCCGCTAAATGTTTACCATAAAAGAGGTAGAATATCGCAGATGCGATCAAAAAAACACGATTGAAGGCTCGGGGGATTGCAGACATTCCTGACAAATGTAACCTCAACGGGTGGATGAGGGTATGTTAATCATAGAATCAATCATCACAAATGCAACTTACAAGGAAAACCTTACCTCTGGATCTTCTGCTGTGCAAATTGATGAACGAGTTTCGTTGTTGTGGGTAAAATGAATCATATTGTGCTGGTTGCGTTTATCCGTAGTAAGCAAAGTATTTCTCACAAAAAGCAGCGATGACTCTGGATTTATTATCGCGTAAGCATAAATCCATGTAACATCGGCCTCATATTCATGCCCAACCCACTGTATTGAATATTTCTTGCCAGCGTTTGAAACCACTAAATTTTTTGAGCAGTAATCTCGAATGACCCTGAAAGCCTTATCCGAATCGGAGGTGTTGTCGAGAAACACTTTAGTCCCTGTTTCATCCTTCAATACCTCTTCTAAATCATGGGTAAAAACCTTAATTGACATTTGAAGTGTATCGGATTTTACATTCATCTCCGTGATGCTTACATAAAACTCGTGGTCCTTAAAACCGGTAATGGCAAAGGCTAAGGTGAACAAGATCAGAAGAAATTTTCTCATTGTTGGAATAGTTGCTTGTAAAAATGTGAAAGGTTTTTTGACTCGTTCTGCCAATTTAATGCTCGCTTAGCTTTTCTAGCGTTTTGCTTCAATCGATTATACAACTCTGCATCATCTCTAAGGGTTTCCAAAGCTCGCCTCAGTTCTTCGTGAGTCAAATTGTCAATTAAAACAGCCACCTCAAATTGATTGTTATACCTTTCATATTCGGGGTAATTCATTGCCACTTGAGGAATCTCGGCATGGATATAGTCAAAAAAGCGGTTGGCTAGTGAATGTTTGTGATGCAATCCTGTAGCGGAAAACAGAGTCAAGCCACACCAGTATTTCGGAGTTAGGGTTTTGAGCTGATCAGGCTCTACTGCTCCCTTAAAAAGCACCTTGTCGCCTGCTTGTTCCTTTAAAATCTCTAATAGAGGTCCATCTCCGTAAGCATCAAGCTTCAACCAGTCCGACTCATAAAGGCACTGTATAGCAATTTCCAGACCCCTACCCTCATTGACGGCACCTTGATATATCAACCTTCCTTGATCTGACGGTTGACCTGTTAACTCTTGCATTCTAGGGACATTCCGAATAACGTCAAACCGCACGCCATAACGCTCTCGAAAAAGAGTAGCATATCCATCACTTATGGTATAAGCGTGTCTTGCTCGCTTCATGACAAAACGTTCGACCACTTGCCAAAGCTTATGAATCACTGGCCGAGTAACGATTTCTTCCATTTGACTGAAATACTCATGTGCATCATATATCCAAGGAACCCGTTTGAATTTTGAAGCTATGATGACTGGCAATGCGGTGTCTAGATCAATGGCACAAATCGCATCACACTTCTCTCGAAATAGCAGAAGCATGAGTTTGATGTTATATTCTAAGTAAAAGAGTTTACCACTCCCAAACCGACACGGTATGCGAATTTGCTCGAACGGCTGTTGGTTTATCGACAAAGACTTCTTTTTCTCTCGACCAATTAATACGACATCATATCCTTCAGCAGCTAGTGATGAACATATCCTCTGCATGCGTTGGTCATACGTCAAATCATTGGTAACCGTAAACAATAGCCGCCTCATCTCCTGTCGCGAAGGTCAGGTTTTCTAATTAAGTGTTGTCCCTTAATTTATCTAGAAGTCTGCGATTTTTCTTAGTGGGCCGACCAATGGCACCCATGGCTCGGTTGGTTCTGTTTTCGAGAGCAAGCTGTGCTATTTTCTCCAATGTCGACTCATCTGTGGTCTCTTTGAGATAATCAGCCACAAGCTTTGCCCCAACACGTGATTTTGGAAAATCAATGACTCGATAAGCTCTCCAATAAGGTTTCACACAGACTTGAATTACACAACCAATAGTGAGCTCCTTGGATGGTTTCACCTCTTCGCCATTCATCTTTACCTTACCCGACTTGCATAACCTAGAGGCAGAAGTTCTCGTCTTAGACAGGCGCACCGCCCATAAGTATTTATCTATCCGCATCAATTATTGGCTAAAAATATATGAAAAAACTCACCAACCTTTTGTTTAATTCTCGTCTCAATGCAGAGCATTGATTTGTTAACTTCGATTATTGGTAATGCAAAGACAAACCGCAGCATTTAATAAGGCATTTGTACCGTTTTCGGTGATTATAATTCTGATAACCGTTTTGCCCTACGTTGGTTTTGGACAATTCACCTTTGGAGGCAATGCTTCTTCTCAAGGTGGCGATTGCTACCAATTGACTCCAGCAACTATCGGAAATAAAGGTTATGTCTATCGCAATGCGAGTATATCATTGAATAATGAATTCTCAATTAAATTCAGAGTTAACCTGGGAACGAACAACAATGGTGGAGATGGGATGATGTTCGTGCTTCGAGATACTTTTCAGGCTCCATTAATTGGCAACGCTGGCAGCAACATAGGTTTTAATGGCCCTGGGCTGGATACCAATAGTTTGGGTGTAGAGCTTGATACTAAGGAAGATGCAGCTAAAGGAGATATAGCCGCAGATCATGTCGGTATATTTAGGGATGGTAATAACAACCATGGAAGCAACAAAGACTTGGCAGGACCAGTGCAAGCATCAGCGGTGAATGTCAATGTGGAAGATGGCAACAATCACACATTTGAGATTCAATGGGACCCTACCATCCAAACATTGAAGGTTTTCTTTGACTGTAGTGAGCGGCTTTCATACACTGGTGACATAATCAACGATATTTTTGATGGGGATGATGAAGTGCATTGGGCAATTTTTGGAACTACTAGCGGCAGCGTAAATGTTCAATCCTTTTGCCTTCCTGCAACGCTAGAAGATCTTTTTGTGCC
>JALRDM010000050.1 GCA_023262195.1 Salibacteraceae bacterium
GTAGAATTTGACCTTTCGTATTAAGGAGTTTGTGGCGGACCATTTCGCTGTCATCATCTATTTCATTCGAAATTGACAGTATTTTTTTTCCATCCTCAATCGATGCATCAGTCGGAGCTATGGTGTAGTTTCTAGAGTTTAAAACACAAAGACATTCCGAAAAGGGAGAGGCAAGATAGGGGTGTTGAGATTGTATTCGTTTAATCGAGGACTCAGTTATTCCGTCAGACAAGTCATAGGACCCAAATCCCGTAATTAGGTTCTTAGATTTATGATACCAACAGGCCTTTAGAGTTTTCTCTCCAATCTCGAGAATTAAGATATAGATGTCTGCAGGCTCGTTCGAGTAGCTCAGGTCAAAATGCTCATCAAAGCTCTCCTTTACCTTGAGCTTATTCCCAGTTTCCATTGGTTTTTGGATCAGTCATTGAGCCAACCATACGAGGATCTGACCTGTCAAATGGAGCGCCATCTTTTGCCATAAACACAGGCACATCTGTACCTGATCGGTCCACTGTACCGGCTTGAAGTTCAAATTTCTTACCACCTGTAAATGGCACTAAACCCATAGAATCTAATGCGAATGGATGTGCTCTTCCTTCACTATGACGCGGGCCAAAAAGGCTATCGATCACAGGAACCATAACCGTATCTCGTTCAACAATATTTGCAGCAATTGCTTCCTCAAGAGTCATTGTATCTGGTACTTCACCAAATGCTTTAATAAGCGTAATAGAGTCGTTGGCTACGAAGTCCACCAAGGTGTCCATGCTGCCTGTATATCGCTGATACTTTGACTTAAAGGCCAATTCAGCCGTTCGGATGTCTTTTAAACGCTGCACCACGTGAGCGTAACGATATTCTTTTTCATTCTGAAAATCGATGGGTACTTTGATGGACTGATAGTCCGCATAGCCCAATACCACGATCAATACCAATAGTGCTGAGCTTATGGCCATACGCAGAGTTTTACTTAAATCGACCGTTGTTGCTACCACAGATACTGCGCCAGCAATGAGGAGTGCAAAGGAACCCAACATGAAAAAACCAGTCTGCTCAGTGTTTAGTCCAGATATTACGGCAATTAATCCTGCTAAGGTTAGCACAACTGGAAACCATATTTTTTTAGCTATATCCATAACTCAAATCTTGTTTAGAAAACGGGCAAATCTACAATTTTTCATATCCTTAAAAAGCGATGTTTGTTAGGAAAACATTAATACTAGTTGACGGCCTATATGTGGGATAAAACACGCTTTATAAACGAGGTTTCGGCACAAATTAATATGCCATTTACCAAAGATCAAAGTTTAGCAATTGAGCAGATATATCACTTTCTATTTAATGGTGGACCACAATCAGTATTCATCCTCAAGGGCTATGCAGGCACGGGTAAAACTACCCTTATGGGATGCTTAATTCGCTGGTTTCATTCGGTGGATAGAAAAACGGTTTTATTGGCCCCCACGGGCAGATCAGCCAAAGTATTGGCTGCACACTCCGGCTACCCCGCATCTACGATACACCGCAGAATTTATTCCGTTAAAGATGATGGTTCGGGCAGAATGTCAATGGAATTGATGGCAAATAAAAGTGAGCGCACCATCTTTATTGTAGATGAAGCCTCCATGATTGGCAATGCTTCGCAGAGTGATGGATACTTTAACCGTTCTCTAATTCATGATTTAATTGCCTACGTAAACAGCGGAGAAAAATGTCGATTGATTCTTATCGGTGATGATGCTCAGTTGCCACCCGTAGGCATGGATTTAAGTCCAGCGCTGGATAAAAACGAGCTGAGTCAAATAACAATGAGACCAGTGTTTGATTATACTCTACGTGAAGTGGTGAGGCAAGATAAAGCATCACTTATCCTAGAAAACGCTACAAAACTTCGCGAGGATATTGCAAGCGAACAATGGGAGCGGTTATCACTATTGACTGATCGCAATCGAGATGTTACCATCCTTGAGCAAGACGAATTGGAAGATGAGTTGAATAATGCTTTTAACCCTGATACCAACGAAGCGCTTATCATATGCCGTTCTAATAAAGATGCTAATCAATTTAATTTACAAATACGCGTTCGAATTTTTGATCGGGAACAAATCATAGAGTCGGGTGATAGATTAATGGTTGTCAAGAACAATTACCACTGGAAAATCCCTGGGAGAAGGCAAAATTTTTTGGCGAATGGAGATATGGTCAATATAGATCGGGTCTATGCCATCACAGAGTATGGTGAGTTCCAATTTGCGGAATGCCAAGTAAGCCTGGTGGATGAGGAGATAGGCTCGTTCAATCTGATTCTGCTGTTAAATTCTTTGCAATTTGAGGGGCCTAACCTTCCTGCAAAAGAGTTAAAACGCCTTCGGCAAACTATGATTGATTCTGGAGGCCTCGATCCCAATGAGTCCTTCGAAAAGTTTTTTCAGAATCCATATTTCAATGCGGTTCAAGTGAAGTATGCCTATGCCGTGACATGCCATAAAAGTCAGGGTGGACAATGGTCTAAGATATTTTTATTTCAAGGATACCTTACGGATGAGATGTTAAACAAGGCGTTATACCGATGGATATACACAGCCATTACACGTGCAACAAGTCACTTACATTTGATTGGGTTTCACCCGAAGTTTTTGGAAAGTAACTGAAGGTAGGGCTGCAATGGCACCAAGGACTACTTTTGACTGTGCAAACCAATAAAGAGCGCCATCAAACAAATAGCACTACTTATTATTAGACTCGCTGGGTGGAAAGTTGAGGGAACTTTTGGGCCTGAGTTAAAAAACTGCATAATCATTGTTGCCCCACATACCAGTCAATGGGACTTTATTCTCGGTGTATTAGCGCGCACG
>JALRDM010000068.1 GCA_023262195.1 Salibacteraceae bacterium
GAGAAATTGCTTTAGCTTTAGATCAAAGAACGATTTCTGTTGGTATCGATCAGAATTGCGTGAAGTTCGTAATGGATGTTCCCTCCACTGATGTGTAATCTGATTTGTTGAGATGACAGGTAGCTTTTGCTTATACCAGTAGAATATGGCGTTATAATCTTCAGGATAAACATCCTTTTCGAAGACAACGTATTCTTTGGCTGTGAGCCAATTTGCACTCGCGATTGCACACTCTCGATAAATCCATTGCCAATGATCATTGTGATCACAGCGCTCGTTTAACCAATGCTCGTACTTTGAATATCCTTCTGATAAAGGTTGATTGGAGAAGTATTTAACCTTACCTGTAATTACGGAATTCGGATGTTTTTGATATACATCGAATAAAGCTTCCAACTTATCAGGCGGCATGGTATCATCAGCGTCCATTCTAGTCACAAGCGTTCCTTTCGCATCATTTAGAGCAGTATTGAGCGCGTCTATGATGCCTTTGCCAGAATTGGTATGAACCCTGATCCGATCATCTTTTTCAGCATAACCCAACAGGATTTCTGAAGAGGTGTCTGTAGAATGGTCGTCAACCGCGATTAGTTCCCACGCATTGTGAGTTTGTGAGATAATTGAATCAACGCATTCACGCAGCCAAGCGTCTGCATTCTTCACGGGCATAATGATGGAAATCAAAGTTGTTGACACGACTGCAAAATAACTTGCCGAATTTGGATTGAGTTTCAAAAATCTTGAAATCTATTTTTGGCCAAACTTTTTAGATGAAAGCGTTAGTCACAGGTGGAGCAGGTTTTATTGGCGCTCATGTTACCAAGCACCTATTGTCAGCGGATATTGATGTAGTTGTACTCGATGACCTTTCGGGTGGATTTGAAGATCATGTTGACACGCGCGCAACCTTCGTCAGAGGTTCTGTGGAAGACGTTCAATTAATCAATCAGCTTTTTGATGAACATCGGTTTGATTATGTCTATCACTTAGCCGCCTATGCAGCCGAAGGATTAAGCCATTTCATTCGAAGGTTTAACTACAACAACAATTTGGTAGGTAGTGTAAATCTCATCAATGCGGCTGTGAATTATGAAGTAAGGTGCTTTGTATTCACTTCATCTATAGCAGTATATGGAACTCAGCCTCCACCAATGGTTGAGTCTATGAAGCCCATGCCAGAAGACCCTTATGGCGTAGCGAAGTATGCCGTTGAACTCGACCTGCAATGTGCCCATGAGATGTTTGGACTCAACTATGTGATCTTTAGACCACACAATGTTTTTGGAGAATATCAAAACATCGGAGATCGCTACCGCAATGTGGTTGGGATATTCATGAATCAGCTGATGCAAGGGCACGATTTGACCGTGTTTGGAGATGGAGAGCAAACCAGGGCGTTCAGCTATATCGATGATGTGGCCCCGATCATTGCTAAAGCCGGATATTACCCAAAGTGTTACAACGAAATCTACAATGTTGGAGCAGACCAAGAGTACAGCGTAAACCAACTGGCTAAAGCGACCATGAAGGTGATGCAAACCGAAGGCAAGTTGAGGCATTTGGAAGCTCGAAATGAAGTAGAACACGCCTACGCGGATCACTCCAAAGTCAAGGACATGTTCGAGACTACGCAATTCACTTCGTTGGATGAAGGAATTCAAAAAATGGCAAAGTGGGCAAAAGAGGTCGGAGCACGTGAGAGTTCCAAGTTTGACAATATTGAAATCGAGCGAAACTTGCCACCAATCTGGAGAATCAATGATTAATGCTGGTATATTTCCAAATGATATTTTAGTTGTCGATAGGAGTTTAAAAGCTGAAGAT
>JALRDM010000163.1 GCA_023262195.1 Salibacteraceae bacterium
GGATATCAAGAGAGTATCAAAAAATGATTTTTGAAAAGTTTTATCGAATTTCCACCGGTAATGTACACGATGTTAAGGGCTTCGGTATTGGGCTACACTATGTGAAGACAATCACTGAAGCTCATGATGGCAATGTAAAACTTGTTAGCAACAAAGGCGAAGGAAGTTCGTTTGAAATCTATCTTCCATTCGGTACGGAAATTGTTAATTCATAAACCATGAGTAAAAAAGATCGGATCAAAATTCTCTTGGTCGAAGACGACCTAAACCTTGGTTTTGTTATCCAAGACCATTTAAGAAACGAAGGTTACAGCACAGACTTAGAAAAGGATGGCTATGCAGGCTTTCAAAAATTTTATAATCAAACGTATGATCTCTGCATTTTAGATGTGATGTTGCCTAAAAAGGATGGATTTACACTGGCGGAAGACATCAGGAAGATAAATACTGAAGTCCCCATTTTATTTCTAACTGCTAAGAGTTTAACTGAAGACAAGATCCAAGGTTTTAAGCTTGGTGCGGATGATTACATGACCAAGCCATTCAGTTTTGATGAACTAAACTTGAGGATAAAAGCCATACTCAAACGAGCCAATACGGGCCAAGCTGAAGAGCCTATAAAACGCGATGTATTCACTTTAGGCTCATTTACATTTGATTATCCGAACCTGATGTTAAAACATGAGGCAGGTGATAAGTCGCTTACCAAAAAAGAGGCTGAACTTCTAAGAATGCTATGCCTGCATCAGGATCAAGTTTTGACACGTGAAATGGCGCTTACCGTGGTCTGGGGAAGTGACGACTATTTCCTAGGTAGATCTATGGACGTATTCATCACCAAATTGAGAAAATATCTGAAACACGATGAACGGGTTAAGATAATGAATGTGCATGGTGTTGGATTCAAAATGATTCTAGATGCCTGACGAGGATATTTATCAGGGATTGCGCGAAAAGTTCGCTGCAGACCAGAACTGGCCCCAAGTCTATCTCTTCAAATTCATTGTGCCCAATGACAACAAAACAGTGGCACTAACTCAAGCATTATTTGGACAACAGGCTCAGGTGAGCATGACAAAAAGCAGAACCGGAAAATACGTTAGCATTTCTGCCAAAGAGATGATGCTGTCGAGCGATGAAGTCATCAAAATCTACGAGAAATCATCAAAAATCAAAGGATTGATTGCGCTTTAGGCGACCTCTAAATGAGGGTCACTCTTCATGGCTTTTTCTATATCAGATCGTTGCTTTTCTAAACCAATGAACTCAATTCTGAAATACGTACCTGGCCTTTCGACCCTTACGATTGTACCGTCAAGTTGATCGGCAAGGGTTGCCACAAGCTCCATTCCTAATGAATTCGAATTCTTGAATGAAAAGTCCTTCTTAAGGCCAACTCCATTGTCGCCAACGAAAAGCTCGAATAGACCTTTCTCGTTCTTCTTCAAGTGCACCGCAATTTCTCCAGAGTCTCTACCTTCAAAAGCGTGTTTGAGTGTATTCGAAATCAATTCATTTAGAAGCAGCCCCAGTGGTACGAGAGTGTCCAAACTCAAATGCTCAATCTTCACGTTGATGTCCAAATTAATGTGCTGGTTGAGTCGATAACTGCGAAGCAAATTCTGGGTTAATTGAGTGACGTATTGTTGAATATTTATGTTGCTTAAATCATGGGCTTCATACATCTTTTCGTGAATCAAGGCCATCGAGATGATTCGATTTTGACACTCGTCAAAAAGCTCTAAGGCTTCACGATCTTCCGTATACGCACACTGTAAACGTATGAGGCTGTTTATCACTTGTAAATTGTTTTTTACCCTATGGTGGATTTCTTTGAGAAGCACCTCCTTTTCTTCCTTTTGCTTCCGTATATTTTTGTTCTGCTTTTGAAGCAGCTCCATTGCCTTGCGCTTCTCACGGTTGATTCTTGCAAAAATGAATATCGAAATCAGAGCTAAAATCAACCCACCAACCGAAGCAATAATGAGAATCCGATTTCTACCCAGCTCAAGTTCTTGTATTTGATTCTCGCGCTTAAGAATCTCGATTTCTTTTGCCTTTTGTTCGTTTTCATACTTGGCCTCAATTGAAGAGGTGAGTTCTGCGGTTTGCTCATTGAAGAGCGTGTCTTTCATTTGGGCATATTTGGCTTTATACTTCAATGCATTTTCGTAATCACCCATTTCGATGTAGAGCTCACTTAAGTTATTGTAACTGTCCCTTACTTCTCGTTTTGCCCCAATCTCACTCGAAAGTTCGAGCACGCCATTTAAATAGTTTAGTGCAGAATCACTCCTACCCGTGAGCTTATAAACAGTGCCAATTCCCTTCATAGAACTCAACATACCTTTTTTGTCGCCAAGCTCTTCCTGAATCTCGAGTGCTTTCTGCTGATACTCTAATGCCTTTTCAAAAGCATCTTGAGCTGCATATACATCTCCGATGTTGGTATAGGATTCGGATTCACCCCGTTGGTTTCCGAGTTTTTTGCGTGTGTCGAGCGAGCGCATGTGAAGGTCCAACGACACATCGTAAGCGCCATCTTCGTAGGCAATGATGCCCATGTTATTCAAAATTCCTGCGATTTGACTTTCATCACCAAGCTTTTCAAAAAGCTCTAAGGCTCGCTTATAATAAAGATTGGCCTGAGGATAGTTCCCCTGCAAATAGTATACGGTGCCGATAT
>JALRDM010000176.1 GCA_023262195.1 Salibacteraceae bacterium
CATACAGCCCAATACACCGATAACTTTTTCGGGATTTTTGGACTTTTCACCTTTCAGATGAGTCAAGCGATTTCTAACGCGCTGCTCCGCGTTGTCTCTGATTGCGCACGTATTGAGGAAAACCACATCTGCCTCCTCTGAGTTACGCGTAGTTTCAAATCCAGCTTTTGACATGATTGATGCTACAATTTCACTGTCAGAGAAATTCATTTGACATCCATAACTCTCTACATATACCTTTTTACCTTTCAGTAGATCGGATGATTGTTCAACCATAGTCGCCTCTCCCTGCCGCTCTTCACTTAGTAGTTGTATGTTTTCTTGCATATCTCGAATTAGAGCCGCGAAGTTACATTTTGCACTTGACTGCCAACTTGTCGCGTGTTAATAATCTCAATGTGAAAACACCCAAATGAATAACCTCAGAAAACCTCTCGGCATTTTTTACGTTTTATTTGCATCGCAATTCCAATTTGAAAACTAGTTGAATACATGAATTTGGTAATCGTTGAGTCTCCTGCAAAAGCAAAAACCATTGAAGGCTATCTTGGTAAAGACTTCGTGGTAAAATCGAGCTACGGCCATATTCGTGACTTACCTAAGAAGGGAGATGCCATTGATATTGATAACAACTTTAAGCCATCATATGAGGTAGTTGCAGATAAAAAGAAACTAGTGGCCGAGCTTAAAAAGCTTAGCAAAGAAGCTGATATGGTTTGGCTAGCAACGGATGAAGACCGAGAAGGAGAGGCAATAAGTTGGCATTTATTTGAGGCTTTGGGCTTGAAGAAGGATAAGACAAAGCGGATTGTATTCCATGAAATTACTAAACCAGCCATCACTAAAGCTATTGAGGAGCCACGGGGGATAGATACAGATCTTGTAAATGCCCAAC
Source organism: Salibacteraceae bacterium (assembly GCA_023262195.1). GTDB lineage: Bacteria > Bacteroidota > Bacteroidia > Flavobacteriales_G > Salibacteraceae > SHAN690. Next base: position 896 of record JALRDM010000176.1, read on the forward strand.
AAGCCAGAAGGGTGTTAGATAGAATAGTTGGGTTTGAATTAAGTCCAGTACTTTGGAAAAAGGTTAAACCATCGCTTTCGGCTGGTCGAGTTCAAAGTGTTACGGTTCGGTTAATTGTAGAGCGAGAAAAGGAAATTGAAAAGTTTCAATCGGAATCATATTTCAAGGTGAGAGCGGTATTCGAAGCAAAGGGTAAGCCATTTACTGCTGGTGTTTCGAAACGGTTTAGTTCAGCTAAGGAAGTCAATGACTTTCTAAACCAATGTGCTTCTGCCAACTTTCAGGTCAAATCAATTGATAAGAAGCCAGGTAAGAAATCTCCAGCTGCTCCTTTTACAACATCTACTTTGCAGCAAGAGGCTGCTAGAAAGTTGGGATTCAGTGTTGCGCAAACGATGCGACTTGCTCAGCAGCTCTATGAAGCCGGTAAGATCACATACATGCGAACAGACTCCGTCAATTTGAGTAAGACAGCAATTGATGGAGCCCAGAAGGCAATTCTGGCCGATTATGGTGAAGAATATGTAAACCCTCGAAAGTATTCTACCAAAACGGCAAACGCTCAAGAAGCGCATGAGGCAATTCGGCCCACATACTTTGATCAGACCAATGCTTCAAGTGACGGACAGCAGCAAAGGCTGTATGAGCTCATTTGGAAGCGTGCTATTGCATCGCAAATGAGCGATGCCAAGCTCATGAGAACGAGTATAAAAATTGAAGGCCAAGGATTGGCTGAGCTGTTTGAAGTGAAAGGAGAGATTATCACCTTTGATGGTTTTTTGAAGGTATACCTTGAAGGAACTGATGATGAAAATGAGGAAGATAATAACGCTAATCTCCCTAATGTTTCTGAGGGTGAAGCTTTGGCTATAAATAGCGCTAGAGCAACCGAGCGTTTTACGCAACATCCAGCTAGATATACGGAAGCGAGTCTTGTAAAAAAGCTCGAAGAATTAGGCATAGGACGCCCTTCGACTTATGCGCCCACTATCAGTACAATTCAAAAGCGGGGATATGTAGTTAAGGAGGATAGAGAGGGTAGAGAGCGTAATTATACGGTGGTAGAATTGGCTGAAAGCAACATAAGTGAAATCAAAGAAACAGAAATAACTGGGGCCGAAAGAAACAAGCTTTTCCCCACAGATATCGGAATTGTGGTTAACGATTTTCTTGCTGATCATTTCGACCAAATTCTTGATTATCACTTTACAGCTTCTGTTGAGGAAGAGTTCGATAACATCTCTAGAGGTGAATTGGACTGGACCCGAATGTTGAGCACGTTCTACAAGCCTTTTCACAAATCTGTAGAACATACACTTGAGCATGCCGATAGAGCTAGTGGAGAACGTAATTTAGGAGATGATCCCGAAACGGGTAAACCCGTAATTGCACGTATTGGTCGATACGGTCCAATGGTTCAATTAGGAGAGACTTCAGATGAAGAAAAGCCCAAGTTTGCAAAACTTCGTCCTGGGCAAAGCATTCAAACGATAGAATTGGATGATGCACTGGAATTGTTCAAACTACCCCGCACACTGGGAGATTACAAGAACAAGACAGTAGTTGCTTCTATCGGCAGGTTTGGTCCATTCGTAAGGCATGACGGTGTGTTTGTGAGTTTGAAGGAGCACGATCCTCATGAAGTTACACTGGAGCAGGCTATTGTATTGATTGAAGAAAAAGCAGAAGCTGCAAGAAAAGCATTGATCCATGAGTTTGAGCATGATCCTGTAGTGAAGGTGGTGAACGGTAGGTATGGACCATATTTCTCCATTGGTAAAGACAATTATAAATTGCCCAAAGGAGAAGATGCTGAAAAGCTTACATTGGAAAGATGCCTGGAAATTGCCAAAGACACTAAGCCAAGCAATAAGTCGAGACGAAGAGCGACAAAAAAGAAATGAAGTTTGAAGACTACTTTGATGCCATTGACTTAGATTCGGAAGGAGGGAATTTAAGCGATTTGCTGTATGTTCCATCAGATACGGCAGACCTAGATGAAACTAATCTTGTTATCTTTTCAGTACCTGAAAGTCGATATGGTGATAACACTGGAGAGATTAATCTGCATGGAATAATCTCGGCCCTATCAAATTTGAATATTCATGGCCAGAAGCTTAAGAAAGTAGCAGTGCTTGGGTCTCTGAAAGTAGGTAAGAGCTTGCATGATACAGAGGCCGCGGTTTCGCAAATAGTGGAAGAGTTGTTATCAAAGAGAGTAACCCCTCTTATTCTAAGTTCAAGCCGTGAAATTACTTATGGGGTTTATCAAGCTTTTAAATCGCTAGAAGAAGTTGTAAATGTTGCCAGCATCGACTGGAAACTTAATGTTGAGTCTACTCAGGAGGCTGGTTTTGTGGGCAAAATAATTAAGGAACAACCAAATTTTCTATTCAATTACTCTTGCTTAGGCTATCAGACCTATCATGTATCTCCAGAAGAATTGAGTTTGGCCGATGAGCTCTATTTTGACGTTTTACGACTAGGAGAGTTAAGAGGGGATATATATAAGGCTGAACCAATCATTAGAGGCTCTGAGGTGATAAGTGTTTCAATGGAAGCACTAAAAGCGTCAGATTACGAGTCTTCACAAAATCCTCAACCGAATGGTTTCTATGCAGAAGAGATTTGTCAATGCGTGCGCTATGCAGGTCTAAGTGAAAAGCTAAAAGTGCTTCTCATCACTGACATTAATCTATTAGACAAATCCTCCGATCAACTTTTAATTGCAGAAATGATTTGGTGTCTTTTGGATGGACTTTACGCCAGATTTTCAGAGATACCCAACGCGCGAAACAGTCAATACCTAAAGTACAGAGTGGCAATTAAGGATGATGAGTTTCAACTGGTTTTTTACAAAAGTTTGAAGACAGACCGCTGGTGGATGGAAGTTCCTGTTCCACCGCAGTACTCAAATAAGTATCGCAAACAACACTTGATTCCTTGTGACTATGATGACTACAAAACAGCCACAAACGATGATCTTCCAGATCGTTGGTGGAAGGCGTATAAAAAGCTATTGTAATTTGTATTAATCGTGATTCTTCACGCATTAATGTTGAAAATTTAGGTGATTCGTGGAATTTTGTAGCCACAAATTGAAATTTCGGTAATTTAGCTCCTCGCAAAAAACCTGACCATATTATTCTACATGAATATTAAAACCTTAAAAGTTACGTTAACCTTTTTAACGGTGTGCTTATTAGGCACGGCCGTTAAAGCGCAACAAGATCCGCAATTCAGTATGAATATGGCCACTAGGCTACAGGTAAATCCTGCGTTTGCGGGTATGAATGATGGAATCTGTGCAAACCTGTTAAGTAGACAGCAATGGGTTGGTTTTGAGGGAAGGCCTGAAACTTACTTGTTCGGAGCTCATGGCACTTTTACAATTCCCGGTATTAATCTAAGGAGTGGTGGCGGCTTAACCATTATAAGCGAGGGTTTAGGTCAAACTCGTTTTGCTGGTTTTAAAGGAGCCTATAGCGCGCACATCCCATTGAAATTCATTGGAGGTAAGCCAGGGCACCTAGGTATTGGTGTAGCTGCCGGGCTTATGCAATATAGTGTAGGAAGCAATTGGAGAAGTTTAACGGATTATTGGTTAGATCCTTTAATTCCGGATCAAGGCTATGAAGCCAGTGCGTTTGATTTAGATGCTGGTATTTATTATAAGTCTCAAGATGTATATTTTGGGGTTTCAGCTACGCATCTTACTGCACCTTCTCTAGCAGGCAATGGACAAGCTGATAATAATGGAACGGATTGGGCAACGGAGTATAATTATCAAAGGCATTTTCATTTAATTGCTGGATACGATTATGCGATTCCAAGTTACAATTTGTTGGTGCTTCAACCTTCGGTATTCGTGAAGACAGAACTTACCAGCGCTCAATTTGATATTAATTTATTAGCCGAATGGAATAATTTCCTTTGGGGAGGCGTTACCTATAGGTTCATCGATGCGGCAGTGGTTATGGCAGGCTTGAAATACAACGCTCCTATTGGAACCTTTAAAGGAGGATATGCGTATGACATAACCACGTCTAGAATCAATGC
>JALRDM010000216.1 GCA_023262195.1 Salibacteraceae bacterium
TCTGAAGTTCGAGGAATTATATACTGATCTAGTTGTGAAAATAGATGAGGTGGCCGAGCGCATCTTAACTCTCGGACACACACCAAAACATAAGTTTACCGATTACCTCGGTGTAACTGAAGTCCCAGAAAGCAATGAGGTAACCGATGGAGACAAGGCCATCGAGCAGATTTTAAATGCGTTTAAAATATTACTTACCAAGCAGCGTCACATTCTCGCGCTATCTGGTGAAATTGAGGACGAAGGAACCAACGCACAGATGAGTGACTATATCAGAGAACAAGAAAAGCTGGTGTGGATGTACTCTGCTTATCTCAACAAGAGATAAAAGCTATCTTTTCTGATCGGTATTTGATCACCACAACTTCTACCCAAACATGAAAATTCTCCTCACTGGCTCTACGGGATACATTGGCAAACGCCTACTCCCTGTGCTGGTTGAAGCAGGCCACGAAGTGGTGTGTTGCGCGCGCGATGTAAAGCGTTTCAATCCGCCAGACTCGGTGAAGGACAAGATTTCGGTCATTGAGGTAGATCTTTTAGATCCCGCCTCGCTGTATAAAATCCCAAAGGACATCGATGGAGCATATTATTTGGTTCATTCGATGTCCGCCTCTCGGGATTACCAATCTCTGGAGGAGACCTCGGCCATCAACTTTAGAGAGGCGCTTTCAAACACAAGCGCCAAACATGTGGTCTATTTAAGTGGCATTGTCAATGAAGACGCGCTCTCAAAACACCTAAGTTCAAGGAAGAATGTGGAAGTGGAGCTTAAAAAAGGAACGTACCACCTTACCACACTCAGAGCAGGCATCATAATTGGTTCAGGTAGCGCTTCCTTTGAAATCATTCGCGACTTGGTGGAAAAATTACCTATCATGATCACCCCGAAATGGCTGAACACGTGTTGCCAACCTATCGGTATTGTGAATGTGATTGAGTTCCTATCCAAAGCAATATTCAATGAAAAAGTCTTCGATCAAAACTTTGATATTGGAGGGCCCGATGTGCTGACCTATAAGGAAATGCTCCTTGGTTTTGCTCAGAGTAGAAATCTGAAGCGCAAAATCATCGTGGTCCCTGTCATGACTCCGCGCCTCTCTTCCTATTGGTTATACTTCGTGACTACTACCTCCTACAAGCTGGCCGTTTCACTCGTACACAGTATGAAAGTAGAAGTGGTATGTCGAGACAACAGCATCAATTCCATTTTGGATATCAAGCCGATGGGCTACATGGAATCGCTCAACAGAGCCTTTGCTAAAATCGAAAACAACTCGATTCTATCGAGTTGGAAAGACTCTTATGCCAGCAGCGGTATTGACTTCGACATCTCAGAGTTCATCGAAGTGCCCACCTTCGGTTGCTTCGTGGACAAGCGCAAACTTGAGTTTGCCGATAAACAGGAAACCATAAATAGGATTTGGAGCATTGGCGGAGAAACGGGTTGGTATTATAGCAACTGGCTCTGGAAATTGCGGGGTTTGCTCGACAAGCTGTGGGGTGGTGTTGGACTGCGGAGAGGCCGCACGAGCCTTACGTCAATCAACGCAGGAGATACCCTCGATTTTTGGCGTGTGCTTTATGCCGATCGAGACAAAGGTCGATTGCTCTTATTTGCCGAGATGAAGTTACCGGGCGAAGCTTGGCTTGAATTTAAAATCGTTGACAATCAACTTTACCAAACTGCCACATTCAGACCTTTAGGTGTCTTGGGAAGACTCTATTGGTTTTCCGTGTTGCCATTCCATGGCTTTATTTTCAATGGCATGCTCAGGGCACTGGCTCGGCCTTAAGTTTTTACCCCCGTCATATCTCTGCTGTCTGCCCCAACACTCAATATGAGGGTGAACACACCCGCAGGTAAATCCATCAACGACACCGTATTTATCCCACGAACCAGAAGTTTATTAAGTACCAATTTTCCAGCCGCATCATTAAGACTTATAGTTTCAAAGTCATACATTTCGAGTGCGATGTAGAGTTTGTCACCCGCAGGATTCGGATAGACCCGTATCTCTGATATCGCAGCAGAATTATTGCCCGAATAGCGTGTATTCAAACGCGCGAGAAACATCCAAGGCTCAGTACAAGCTATCGATCTCCCTTCCTCCTACCCTTCCGTTTCTTGACTTTTTTCTTGGCTTCTTCAGCTTCTTCGATGAGGGCCAGCACATCGTACTTTTTGTCCTCACGTTTTTCCAGCGTAGCGTTTACCACACTGTCGTATTCGGTTTTGCTTACTTGCAGTCGAACAATGGGCTTGCCTAAGTTTTCTTCTATTTCTTTGAGTAACTCCTTTTCTTGCGTGCTGCAAAAGCTATACGCCTGGCCCTTGTTGCTTCCGCGACCCGTGCGCCCTACCCTATGCACATACTGCTCCGCAGACTCTGGCAAATCATAGTTCACTACAAACTCCACGTTCGGTATGTCGATACCTCGCGCACTCACATCAGTAGCGATTAATACCTTGAGTTCGCCTTTTCTAAACTGCTTCATGGTTCGCTCACGGTCGGCATGCTCACGGTCGCTGTGGATGGTGTCGGTTTCTACCCCAATCCGTTCCATGGCTTTTTTCAATCGCTCGGCCCGCACTTTTGTGCGTACAAACACCAACATCTTTTTATCAGACTCGCTCTTAATCAAGCTCTCTAGAAAGAAACGCTTATCGTCCATTTCAATGAAAGCAACCGAATGCTCAATGTTTTTGGCAACGGGATCTTTGGGTGAGATCTGAATGCGAATGGCATCACTGTGCACCAATGAATAGGCAATGTCTTTGATCTTATCGTTAATTGTAGCTGAGAAAAAGAGCGTCTGCTTTTTCCAAGGAATGTTGTGCATCACTCCGCGGATGTCCGCAATAAACCCAAGGTCGAGCATGTGATCAGCTTCGTCCAACACCAAGATTTCCACTTTATCTAGTCTCAAATCGCCCTGATTCAATAAATCAAACATGCGACCTGGAGTAACGATCAATACATCAACGCCTTTTTCCAACTGCTCTTTTTGGGGGTCTTGCTCCACCCCACCGTGTATGGCATAGGCAGTAACATTGGTATGTTTTCCCAAAGTTTTAAAGACTGACTCTACCTGCAGGGCCAACTCATGGGTTGGGGTCATCACCAAGCATTTGATGCCACTGGATCTTCGATCTACTTTACGCTCTTGCAGCTTATGCAAAATGGGAATCACAAAGGCAGCCGTTTTTCCTGTGCCCGTTTGTGCAATAGCCAACACATCTTCTCCCTTTAATATGGCCGGAATGGACTTGTATTGAATGTCGGTAGGCTTCTTATAGCCGAGTTTAGAAATGGCTGTTTTGATGCCATCAGCAATATGGTAGTCTTCGAATTTCATTCGACAACAAGGTTAGGGATAATGCCGATAAATATTTACCGCTTATCAGCTTTTAACTTGACCATTTCGTCTGCAATGCCACCTTTGCAGAGCATGTCAGATATCATCAAACTCTTACCTGATTCCATCGCCAATCAAATTGCTGCTGGTGAGGTAATTCAGCGGCCTGCCTCGGTCGTAAAGGAACTCCTTGAAAACAGCGTGGATGCCGGAGCTACCAACATTCAGCTCATCATCAAAGACAGCGGTAAAGCGCTTATTCAAACCATTGACAATGGAAAAGGCATGGGCGAAGCAGACGCACGCATGAGTTTGGAGCGTCACGCCACATCAAAAATTTCCAACGCTGATGATCTTTTTAAGCTCAACACCATGGGTTTTAGAGGCGAGGCATTGGCGAGTATCGCGGCTGTAGCGCATATGGAAATGAAAACCCGCAGTGCAAATCGGGATGTGGGAACAGAAATCTTGGTTGAAGCCTCGCAGGTCAAGCATCAGGAAATTTGTGCCATGGAAATTGGCACCACCATCTCCATTAAGAACTTATTTTTTAATGTCCCCGCTCGGAGGAAGTTTTTGAAAAGTGATGCTGTGGAAATGCGCCACATCATTGATGAATTTCAACGGGTGGCCTTGGTCAACCCAGAAATTGAGTTCAAACTCTTTCACAATGGCCAGCAATTGTTTCACCTCTTGGGCAGCAATATGCGACAACGAATCATCGGCATTTTAGGCAAAGGGTATAACGAAAAATTGGTTCCGGTAGAAGAGGAAACCGACCTTGTATCAATCACTGGTTTTATCGGCAAACCCGATGCAGCAAAGAAGAGTCGCGGTGAGCAGTTTCTCTTTGTAAACGGCCGATATTTCAAGAGCCCATATTTTCACTCAGCCGTACAAAAGGCCTACGAAGGACTGATTCCACAAAGACATCACCCTGCCTACTTCATCTATTTTAAGGTGAAACCCGAGTCGATCGATATCAATATTCACCCCACCAAAACAGAAATCAAGTTTGAAGACGAACGATCCATCTATGCCATCTTACGCAGTGCGATAAAACGCTCGCTTGGACAATATCACGTGGCTCCAACCATCGATTTTAATCCAGAAACATCTTTTGACATTCTACCCCCCAAGCGTGGTCAAGAAGTGGAAAAACCAGGGGTGCATGTAAACCCAGAGTACAATCCATTTGTTGACTACTCTGAAGCGAAGCAAAAATGGGAGCGCGGCAACGCATTCCAAAAGCCAATGACGGAAGGATGGGAAGCATTGTATGAGGGATTAGAGCAGGACTTGCAGCAAGCCCCCGCGGAGTCACCAGGATTAGAGATGGCGTTTGCGGGCGATGACAACACGCTGGTGCGACAAATAGGCAACCGATATATCTTGGTGCAAAGCGCTGAGGGTGTGTTTTTGATTCACCAATACCGAGCGCACAGTCGCGTGTTGTTTGAATCATTTGAAGAGAATGTGATGGCCAAAGACCAACCGATTCAGCAATTGCTCTTTCCCGTGACGCTTGAATTATCGGTGCAAGATGCTGAAATACTGTCCTCTGCGGTGCTTTCGCTGTGTCATATTGGCTTTGAGATTGAATCGTTTGGCACCAATGCCTTTATCATTCGTGGTGTACCCGCAGCTTGCATGCAAATAAATGTGGAGCATACCATGGCGGGATTCATCGATGATTTGCGAGACAATAAACCTACGGATGAAGTGAAGCTGCAGCAAGCCGTTATAAAATCCATGGCGCAACAATCTGCCATCAGGTCAGGTGTGGAGCTTAAGGCACAAGAAATGCTAGGCCTGTTCCAGGATTTGATGCGATGTAAACAACCTCAATTTGATCTGTCAGGTAACAAGGTATTTATTTTAATGAATTCAAGTACAATCGATAAACTGTTTGGAGCATGATGCTGGGAGGTAGTGGATGGAGCACAATGCCTCCCGTAGTAAAAAATCTGTTGATCATCAACGGGTTACTCTATTTGGCATCTTTTTCATTTGGCAATGCTTTCAGCATCGACTTATGGGACAAACTTGGGTTGCACTATTTCCAAAGCGACCTTTTTCAGCCTTATCAAGTGGTGACGTATATGTTTATGCACAGCCAGTATGACATTACCCACTTGCTCTTCAACATGTTTGCCGTTTGGATGTTTGGCAGCACCATAGAAAATGTTTGGGGCAGTAAACGCTTTTTGATCTACTACCTCTTTACGGGATTCGGGGCAGCTATTTTGCATTATGGCATCATTGCAATGGACTTATATCCTATCGTGAGCCAGATGCAAGACATCATCGCAAACCCTACAGCCGAAGCGCTGATCGCCTTTGGAGACACTCACCCGTGGCAAGAATACCTATACCCAGATTTACTTCCTCAAGCACGATATTTTGCAGAAAACGTACTCACGGCACTCAAAATGAATCCGAGAGACCCTGCGGCTATGACCGATGCGGTAAGCTTTATGCAAACCTATCTTTCGAGCATTGTAGATCGTCCAAATGTGGTTGGCGCTTCGGGTTCGCTCTTCGGTATATTACTCGCCTTTGGGATGATGTTTCCCAACGTTAATCTTTACCTCATATTCATCCCAATACCCATTAAAGCCAAATATTTTGTGGCGGGCTATGGCTTGATTGAACTTTACTCGGCTTTCTCAAATAATCCCGGAGACAATGTGGCGCACTTTGCTCACTTGGGCGGGATGATCTTCGGTTTCATTCTTTTAAAAATTTGGCAAAAAACTGGCTTTCGATGGAGGTAAGTTTTTGAATTCAATGGTTAATTTGAAAGCAGATGTTTGAAGATTTAAAAAACATATTTAGAGGAGGGAATTTCATTGGGCAAATTGTGATTCTGTGTGCATCGATATTCGTTGTACAAAACATTATAGCCAACATTTCGCCCGCGGCTGGCAGCGAGATTTATCGATGGTTTGCGATGCATTCGTTCCTACCATCGGTGCTTACAAGCCCTTGGTCGATAAT
>JALRDM010000240.1 GCA_023262195.1 Salibacteraceae bacterium
ATTGGATATTGTCCAATAAAGCTTATGATTACCTAGTGGAATGTTGGTTATGGACAGAGTCTCACTGAGTGTATCACTCAGGTCTAGGCTAGAGGATGTACTCCACACCCCAGTGCCAACTGTTGGCACATTGGCTGTGAACTCTGTCTCATCAAAATCACATAGCGACTGAGCGCTTGGTAGATTTGCGATAGTTGGTCTTTCATCTACCACGATGTCTATCGTATCAGTATTTGGATCACAAACTCCATTAACTACAGTCCATACGAATGAGTTCGAACCAATTGAAAGTCCACTCACAGCCGTAACGTTAATTGAATCATTTGCAACAGGTGCTGCACCCAATGAGGTCCACGCACCATTTCCTATGATTGGATCAATGGCATCAATTGTGTAAATCGTTGTATCACATAAGGCTGTATCAAAACCAGTAATCGCAGCACTTGGGAAGTCGTTTCTAATCACCTCAAATGAGCACGTATCTGTTAGGCCAGAGGCATCGGTTACAACAAACGTATTGACCGTTAAACCTACTGGATAGAGTTCACCAGATGCTATACCAAGGATTTGCTCTATGCTATCATTAGGACAATTGTCAATAATAACGGGTAACATAAATGTGAATGCGCTATCGCAGATAATCGTATCAGACGGACAAATAATCTCAGGTGCTTGAGTATCAATGACAGTTACTGTGAAACTGCACGAATCTTCATTGCCATACTCATCAATAGCGGTAAATTGTATGGTGGTCGTTCCGACTGGGAACTCATCACCAGAGATAAGCCCAGAGCTATCAGTTCGAATCACTGTATCTATCAAACAATTATCAAATGCACTGGCCGTATCAAATACAAAGACAGCAGCACACTGCCCAGAGTCGTTAGGCAAAACTGTATCATCAATACAGGCTATGGTCGGTAAGATGGTATCGAGAACAAAGAGGAAGCTAGAATCTACCGAACTATTCCCATAAATATCCAATGCCGTCATAACCACGAGGATTGAGTCGACCGTTGGGTCACAGGATAAATTCGCTGTATCGATTTGTAAGGTTGCTATTCCGCAGTTATCCCAAGTTCCAGCATCAAAATTTGAGGAATCAACTGTAGCCAACCCACTGGCATCGAGGTAAACCGTATCATTCATGATGATGATGTGTGGCGCGATGGTATCCAATACTGTCACAATGGTTTGATCGGTACTGACATTTCCATTTGAATCCTCCACCGTTAGGGTCAACGTAATTGGTGCTCCTATATCTGAGCAATCATAGTCATACTGAGAAATAAACATGGTGTCAATACCGCAAGTATCGGCAGATGCTGAATCGATATCTTCTACATCAATACTGAAGCTACCAAACGAATCAAGATATACGATCAAGGAATCGAATGCAAAAGCAAATGGCGCCACCGTATCTTCTACTGTGACAATGGCAGTAGCAGTGTCAGAATTACCATTGCTATCGGTCACATACATCTCGATAAGATTATCGCCCACATCACTGCAATCAAACGCAGTATCGCTCAAAACAATCGAAGCTATTCCACAGGCATCCGTACTTCCATCATTAATCATTGATGAATCAATGCAGACGTTTCCTGAGACATCCAACTGCACAGTGATATTTTGTGTTATTGCGATTGGTGCCACAGTATCTAAAATCTCCACCAACACGGAGGTGTCACTGGTGTTTCCGTTGACATCGGTAACTGTTAATGTAACCGTTAATATATCCCCGGCATTTTCACAGGTGAAATTGGTGGTGTCAAGTGCGAACGAAGCAATACCACAATTATCAAAACTACCTGCATTCACGTAGCTTGTATCTAAGGTAGCCTGTCCAGATGCATCTAAATAGATTACAGTATCAACCGCCAAAATCGTTGGTGAAATTGTGTCGAGTACTTCTACATTCACAGAGACTGTCGTTGAGTTACCACTAAAATCAATGGCAGTTATTGACACAGTATTGGAACCTACATCATCGCAGAAAAAGAGACTATCGCTTAAAAAGGTGGTATCAATCAAGCACTGGTCAGATGCCGATACTCTAACTGAGTCGACATATGTGAAAGCCTCACCATGGGCATCTAGATAAATGATAACATCTTGGGCATTTAAATTCGGGGCAGTAACATCTTTAACGGTAATTACCGCTGTGTTAGAATCTACATTACCGTTAACATCTGCAACATGCAGGGTTACGATATTGAATCCGGTGTCCGAGCAATTAAAATCAATAACATCGAGATAAATCGAATCAATTGCACAGTTATCGAATGATCCATTGTCTACTTGGGCTGCGGTTATACTTGCAGTACCCGAGACATCCAAATTTACTGTTAAGTTCTGAGTTACTGCTGTTGGCGATATAGTATCTAAAACTGTCACATCTGCAGTAGTCGAGGAGGAGTTACCAGCATCATCAGTAACTGTGAGTAGAACCGGTTTTACCCCAACATCGAGACAATCAAAATTAGTCTCATCAAGGACTCTTGAATCGATCGTACAATTATCTGAAGATCCGTTGTCTATTTGTGCAGCCATTACACTGGCAGATCCCAATGCATCAAGATATACCGTTAAATTCTGAGCTATTACGGTTGGCGATATGGTATCGACCACAGTAACGCTCGCAGTGACTACATCCGAGTTGCCTGATTGATCAGCAACTGTAAGTGTTACCGAGTTTATCCCAATATCGGAACAATCAAATTCGGTCGTATTCAGGTACATTGTATCTATGACGCAGTTATCATTTGACCCATTATTTACTTGAGCCGCTGCAATGCCTACAAATCCCAATGTATCAAGGTATACGGTGAGGTTTTGAGCTGATACCGATGGTACGATTGAGTCGAGAGAAACAATGCTATCAATATAAGTTGAGGTACAATTGCCCGAGTCTGTTACTGTACAGATAAATTGACCCAGTGATAAGTTCTGATTTATAGCATTATTTGATCCATCATCCCACGCAAACGTATATGGAGGTGTTCCACTTAAGTTGGCTGTGATAAAGGCAATCCCGTTTTCGTCATCAGGACAAAGAATATCTTGTTTAAAGCCCAAAGAAGCTGTCAATTCAGTCGGTTGAGTAACAAGGAAAGAGCCAGAGGTAACATTCGTCAAGCTATCCGTAACAGTTACGCTATATATCCCTGTATCAAGTCCAGAAATTGATGAGAAAGTATCGCCCGTATTCCATAAATATGTATAGGGAGGGGTTCCTCCGTTAACCTCTGAGGAGAGAGCTGCCGTTGATTCACCGTGGCATAGAATATTTGAGTCTTGTGAAATGAAAACCGAGTACAATCGAGTGATTGTGACCGAACCATGATTATAGCCAGATAGAGCTCCAGTAACTCCAGCAATATTGACTTGATTCGAGCCTCCATTGTAAGAACCAGCTCCTGCACCAGCACCCCAAGCTGAGCCGTTCCATTTATTTCCACCACCACCTCCAGTGTAGCCTCCACCACCTCCTCCGGGTGTCCCATTTCCATTTGCTCCACCACCTCCTCCGAAACCACCTATGCATCCACTACCTGAAGAACCTCCAACATAAGTTGTATGATTTCCACCTTGAGAAGGATTTGTGCAAGGCGAATTGTCTCCATCGGATAGCCAACCGGCACCGCCAGATCCCGAACCCTGAAAAGTACCACAACCAATTCCATTCTTACCGCCATGTCCAACACCATTAGAGCCGCCATTGCCTGTACCAAAAGCACCGTTGACCTGAAACTGCGCGGCACCACCGCCTCCGCCATGAGCACCAGTAGGAATGGCTGATGTACCATGTCCATGTCCACCGCCACCACCAGCGGCAAGAAGCAGTCCATTTCCTCCAGACGTGCCGGTAAAAACAAAACTTCCTCCTCCGCCACCAGATCCATTGTTGGCATAGGTTCCCTTCTGACCAACAACAATTTTGACGACAGTACCTTGAGTGAGAAAAAAGTCACCAGTTATTGTTGCGCCAGTGCCTGGTTTACCTGGGTAATAAACGCCTTGTCCCTCGCCTCCACAAGCTCCAATAGCCGATATTCTGTAGGTTAGCGAAGCCGGTACGGTCCACTCCTGAATTCCTTGAGTATTAATGGTAACACTATTGGCTAGGTTCGTTGAACTATAAGCTGCATTCACCTGAGCTTGCGTAGGGCCAAAACGCCCAGAGGCTCCAGCATTATTGAATTCATAAGTCTGAGAGTACGAATTGAATGCGAGCATAACGAATGCTAACAAGATTCGCTCTTTGCGAAAAACAGAAATTACATGAATGATTCGCATGATAAATCAAAATAGCTTACGCAATACGCTGCCTTTCATGATCTTCAAAAAATTCTAAGGAAAGTTTATGCTTCATACTAGATACTCGGACATTATCAATATCTCCAATAATCTTTCTAGCGTCTCTAAGAGTAATTATGATGACTTGGCGTTTTTCCAATTTCTAAGTACTGAACGGTCGCGCTTCCGGGAGTTACAATAGACAATAAGCCTGCCCTCTCGGTGTTGATGAAAATTTACTTCATGTTCAATTTTTTTCCGATACATAAAGGACTTTACAATAAAAACCAAAGCTATTCATAAATTGAAAGCTGAACAATAAACTCCGCCTCTAAAATTTATCAACAACTTCAATCATATTTTCTAAGCACCGAAAGCAATAACCATTTCTGAATTTTGGTTTCCGCTTGCGTTTTTCGGCTTATCATCTCAATCCAATCTCTTGTAAATTTCTTGAAGACAACTACGCTAAACACATTTTCGTCAAGGCTCATCCTAATTATAGGGTCTTAATTTAGCTCATGCACGATTAAATAAAACATGGATTCTTTGAACAAAAAATCGGATGTATTGAAGTGGAGTTTGGGTTAAGGCCATCCATAGCAAGCCTGATATATTGTGATGATAGAATTGAAGTATCTAGTTTTGATGTTTAGTGCATATCATAAACTTTAAGAAAATTTAGGTTTGCAGCATGAATTCAATCGTAGCCCCCTCAGTCCTTTCTTGTGATTTTGCCAACATTCAGCAAGAATCAAATATGTTAAACGAGAGTGAAGCAGATTGGTTTCACCTAGATGTTATGGATGGTGTATTTGTACCCAA
Source organism: Salibacteraceae bacterium (assembly GCA_023262195.1). Taxonomy (GTDB): domain Bacteria; phylum Bacteroidota; class Bacteroidia; order Flavobacteriales_G; family Salibacteraceae; genus SHAN690. Next base: position 5,125 of record JALRDM010000240.1, read on the forward strand.
CATTTCTTTTGGCCTACCGATAATTAAGGCCTTTAGGGGCTGCACAAATAAAACACTTGATGTGCACGCAATGATTGCTAATCCAGATGACTATGTGGATGATTTCAAAGCTGTAGGCACCGACATTCTTACTGTACATCTTGAGGCTTGCAAACATCTACACCGAACCATCAATGCGATTAAAGCCGCTGGAATGAAAGCGGGAGTGGCACTGAATCCACATACTCCGGTGGCCATGCTCGAATCCATTATCCATGACATTGACCTGGTGCTTATTATGAGCGTAAATCCTGGTTTTGGAGGCCAATCTTTTATTAAGTCCACCTACTATAAAGTTAAGCTCGCAACTGATTTGATAAAGGAAAAAAACGCAGACGTAATCATCGAGGTTGATGGAGGTGTAAACACTCAAAATGCTCCTAAGCTGCGAGCGGCTGGAGCGCACGCCCTTGTGGCAGGGAGCGCAGTTTTCAAGTCTGAAAACCCGCAACAAACAATTAAGGAGCTTAAGGGAGTTAGCTAGTAATCCAATCACTTAGGTATGCGTATTCCTTGGTAATTCGGCCCTCTTTCACGATTGTAGCACCTTTAATGATTCCATCCTTATCATCATTCAATAAGGCGGGCAATATTGACCGTTTAAACATTTCACCGAAGTCCTTACTCGCATCTCGCGGAAGTTCGCATGGTAAATTATCCACCGCCATAACACAGATTGAATCCGGATTCATAAAATCGGTCTCTATCTCAGAGATTGGGTCATACCCATAAAGCGGATTTTCTATGGTTGATGGCCGAATGGTACTCGCTACAGGACCATAGATATCACAACTAATATCAGCCACATACTTTATCCTAAAGCTGTCTTGTTTTGCATCTTGTCGTGTAAGTAAATAAGGAGCCCGAGAATCCCAATAATGTCCTGCGATGAAGAAATCAGTAACCTGAGCAAACCTCATAAAGTCACTTACATATTCCTCAGGATGTTCGAAGAAATAAGATTCCCCAAACACTTTTCCATTTTGATGTTTGAAGTATTCTTCGAAGGTAATTTGACAATAAACCGGTGTATTAAACGACTCATTCAGAAACGCTTCTGCCTCCACTCTTTGAATTCCAATTTCATCCAAAACCTCAATGGAACCATTTGCCACCTTACCTCTGCCCGTAAGTAAAATCTTCATAGGTGGAAGCTTTACTTTCTTCATCTCAACCTCAAGCTCATCATGATCTACGCACTCATAAGCTTTCTTTAAGTTGAATAGTTTTTCTCGAATTCCGATGGCACGGAAACCATTATATGTGCCTACAATGCCTGCATATCTTCCAAACCCAATCAAACGATTACCGGTCACATCGGTCAAGCATTCCCAATCAATCAAGGTGATATTCTTATATACGATAGCCTTCAGCAAACCCTTGTTGTAAGGTTGCATCTTTATTGTATGTGAAAAGAAGAAATAGGTCTTGTTTGGGATAAGTTGATCAATTGGCACTTCTTTTACGCCAATCAGTACGTCTCGGTCCTCCAATGAGTCGGCCATGGCGATTCCCAAAGCCTCATATTCTGAATCTAAAATTCTGCGAACGTTCGAGCGCTGTACCACCACATCGATATTGTCATGATCATTGAGATGTTTTGCCAGCATTGGAGGAATGGCAACACGTTCATCTACTGGTATTTTTCCTTCCTTAAGTATCCCAATCTTAATCATTTGAACTTCCCCTTTTTACCAATCTTCTTCGTATCACCCTTGCGCTTATTCTGTCCGAAAGTATAACCTATGCGAGCCATAAAAATTCCCATACCATCCAGCTGCCCTGAAACAATGCCGTCAACATTTTTAGTGATATACACCTGTCGAGTAAGCTCACCAGCGATATGAATGTTTGGCGTAAATCGATACCGAACTCCAAATTGTATGGGAACATACATGGCAAACCCGCCTGCAGAGCCGGAGGCATCTACGGGCAAGAAAACATTTGTTTCTTTACCTGTGGAGTCAACCACAGGGGTGCGTTTATAGGTTCGCGAGGTGTAAGATGAATTAAACATAGCACCACCAAAACCCGCACCCAAGAGAAGGTTGATCTTAGTGACCGGATCCCTGTCTGTAAATTGCTTTTGCGTGAAGTCTTCCCATTTTAGCCAACTATATTGGATCAAAATGTGACCGCCCCATAAGTTGCCGGTCATTTCGTCTATGGCATCTGGAAAAGCTCCGTGTTCTGCTCTACCTCTATAACCTCTGCCCTCAAACTGACCCGCAAAACCTAACCGTGGTCTCATTTGGTATCGCACTCCAGCACCATAAGCAAGTTTCACTGGGTTATAAACCGCAGCCTTACCCTGTATATCGCCAAAATACATCCTACCGCCCACACCTGCATCGAGGGTTAAATTCTTGAGCTTGCTTTCTTTAGAAACCCCTTGCCAGTAGTAGCCCTGACCATGTGCATAGTTTACACCGAAGAGAATTATTAATGCGATTGAAAGTCGAAACATAGATTCTTATTGGGTACAAAGAAAAACCGAATTCTTAAAATAGAGAATAACGGTTAATAAACAACCAAAATTGCCTTAGCAAACCATACCTTCGCCTTTAGTTCTTTGGGGCTGACTGGTTTTGACAGCAAGATGAATGGATATGTAAGCAAGCCGAGGGTTGAATAGCTCCTCGCAAATCCGCTTTTCGAATTTATAACTGGCGAAACATCTTACGCTCTCGCTGCCTAATCATCCGATAGGAGATTAAGCTTTATCCCGCACAAGGTGCGTGGACGAGACGTTTCCGGCATGGGTTTGTCTGACCCCTGTGCCAATGGAGGCGTGGTTAATGACAGAATAGGATAGTCTGTTCTTCGGTGACTATCCGAAAAATTAGAAGCTAAGTTTTGGATTGGCTGCCTTTGGCCTGTTCAAGATCGAAAACCAATCAAAGTGATAAGCTTGTAGAAAGCCTATCGATTCCTTGTTTGGACGTGGGTTCGAATCCCACCAGCTCCACTTGATGATAGCCTTTGTTGCGAAAGCAACAGAGGCTTTTTTTATGCATGAGCCAAACTTGTTTGAGCGAAATAGCATGAAAAAAGTCTTAGATGAGCAAAGCGAGTCAAAGGCGTTGTATCCATTTCACGAGAATGATTGGGATCATGAAATAATCCCACCAGCTCCACAATACGAAACCTTAACTATTTGCATTGCAATAAGTTAGGGTTTTTTATTTTTATTTTAGTCAGCCATTAGTCAGTAAGTGCGGTTTTTTTGTGAATGTACTCTGTCTTACTCAAAATGATTTACAGAATGAGAAGTGACAATCATTATGGAACGTGAATATTTAGGTATTTACCTAGTTATTACCCAAATAATAAGTGACACGGCACAACAAGATACATTTTCATTAATTTGGCTTAATTTTAAAAAAATCTTATGAAAAAAATCATTTCTATTTTAACGACATTGGTGCTATTGGCATCATTAGTGTGGACTATTGTAGAAATAGTTCTAGATTAAATAGGATTAGCTTAGTTAAATATTCTAGAGGATAATGCTTGAAAAGCCACTCATTTGGGTGGCTTTTTTTATCACCGTTAGAACCATTAACCCATACACCATTCTAGAGCGTATTATAACCTAAGACAACCCCTCAGATCATGCAGAGGGAAAATAAAAAGCTAAAGAAGTTTATAGCCCAAGTTACGAAAGCAACAGAGGCCTTTTTTATGCTTAAGCCAAGGCTTTTGTAAGTGAATCCAAGTGAATAAAGACTGCAAAATCTATCAGAATTATGGTTAGAGCCATTACATCAAATTGAATGCATAAATCTTAAGTCTGCAGAACACAACTTTCCGGCTTCTATTTTCTAGATTTTCATTAAGCTTGTTTCACTTTTGTAATCAAACAAATTCACATGAAGCTTAATCTTAAATTTTCTGTAGGCGTGATAGTGCTCATGGGCATTCTAAGTTCTTGCAGCACAACTAACAATGTTGCGGATAATGGATTAATTCAAAAGCGGAAGTATCGAAAAGGAGTCCATCTAAATTTCGGCAAACAAAAAAAGCAGGAGATGTCAGGGTTGGCTCAGGCTAAACATTTAAAGGCAACCTCTGAAAACCGCATCATGAATACAAATGAGGTGAAAGCCAGTAAGATTGAAAAATCAGAAGAGCAAGAGCTTAAGGTAGTCTTAAAGAATGACCATAATTCAGACGAATTTGTGCAGACAATAAGTCCGAAGACCGAAAATGCTGGGGAAATAAGTCCAATCAAAATTGAGCAATCTCCTGAGTCGCTAGATAAAGCCTCTACCCTCACCAAATCCTATCAGAAGAAGGGGAAAATTGCTTTAATCTTCGCTTGGATATTTGCCATACTGCCAATTGTAGTGCGATTCTTTTTCTTGGCAGGTTTCATTGAACTTACGGTGCTTACAGCACTAATTGCTTTTGTATCGCTATTGATTGCATTAATACTAGGCATATCCAACGCCAAGTTGTCTAAGCATGCCCGAAGAGCACTTTTGGTCGTTTTCCTCTCTATGGTATTTTGGGGTGCTGCTGGTGCCATCCTCAATTTCGTATTGGGAATTCCCGTGATTTAGTCGCCATTGAAATCTCACTCAATTGTCAAATAAAATTCCGATAAAGCCTTACCATCTATTGTTCGGCTCTTTGTTCTGCCTAACCGCGGTCATTCTTGGGGCTTTTGGTGCACATGCACTTAAAAATGTACTTGAGCCAGAACAACTCATCTCTTTTGAAACTGGTGTGCGATACCAAATGTTTCACGGGCTCATATTGGTGATGATTGCCCTCAAAGGGCACCATTTTCACTTAACATTTGAAAAATGGGTAGTCACCCTATTTGGCATCGGTATTCTTCTTTTCTCGGTATCTATATACATGCTCAACATGCAAGGTTTGTTTGGGCTGAACATGAAATGGCTCGGACCAATCACACCCATTGGAGGGAGCTTGCTAATTATAGGATGGGGGCTACTTTTTTTAGATGCGTTCAAACTTATCACCAACAAAAACCGTTGATTGTGTATAAATTATGTGTGATTTAGGCGGCAATCCCGATAATCATTACAAAACTTTGCAGATCAATCGCGTTTGGTATAATCATAACACCAAACCGAGAAACTATTTATGGAAGAATTTGGAAAACGATCTAAGGATACCTCTATTGCAGATTATGGATTAGGTGACGTTAAAGCTGCATACTGGAATTTAGACCCAGCCGAACTAACAGAAGACACCATTTTAAATGGTCAAGGTTTTTTGACCGATACCGGTGCTTTGGCAATCGATACCGGAGAGTTCACAGGCAGGTCTCCTAAAGATAAACTGATTGCAAAAGATGCTCAAACTGAAAATACCATCTGGTGGGAAGGTAGCTTCAATAACGCATTCGATCCAGATAAAGTGGAGCCCTTAATAGCTAAAATGAAGGCTTACCTCAAGGATAAAGAGGTCTATGCCCGTGATTGTATTGCTTGTGCTGACCCAACGTATAAGTTGAATATTCGAGTAATTACAGAATATCCTTGGAGCAACATGTTTGCGCATAACATGTTCTTACGTCCATCTGATGAAGAAATTGAAAATTTCAACCCTGAATGGACAATCCTTTGCGTGCCTGGTTTCATGGCAAATCCGGAGGAAGATGGTACAAGACAACACAATTTCAGCATATTAGATTTTACTAGAAAAGTGGCCCTTATTGGAGGAAGTGGATATACCGGTGAAATCAAAAAAGGAATTTTTACCGTACTGAATTATGTGCTCCCTCAGGATAAGGGTGTCTTGAGTATGCATTGCTCCGCAAATACAGGAGCTAATGGAGACACTGCAGTATTTTTTGGTCTTTCAGGTACAGGAAAAACAACGCTATCTGCAGATCCAAATCGTCAACTTATTGGTGACGATGAACATGGCTGGACCGATAAGGGAATCTTCAACTTTGAAGGCGGTTGTTATGCAAAGTGCATCGATCTAACCGAAGAGAAGGAACCACAAATCTGGAAGGCTATCAAGTTTGGAGCATTACTCGAAAACATTGATACCTATCCCGGAACAAGTACCGTAGATTTTGAGAGTAGCGAAAAGACGGAGAATACTCGAGTGAGCTATCCTATTCATCATATCGACAATATTGCACAGCCTTCCATGGGTGGTATTCCGAAAAATATATTCTTTTTAACTGCCGATGCCTTTGGTGTATTACCTCCGATTTCAAAACTCACTCCTGGGCAAGCAATGTATCATTTCATTTCTGGCTACACGGCCAAGGTCGCTGGTACAGAAGCTGGAGTTACCGAACCTCAAACAACCTTTTCAGCTTGTTTTGGAGCTCCATTCTTGCCTTTGCACCCAACAAAATACGCAGAGATGCTTGGCGAGAAAATGAAACAAC
>JALRDM010000363.1 GCA_023262195.1 Salibacteraceae bacterium
TGCCATAATGAAGAATGTAGGTACCAGTATGACAGCGAGCATTTTTTTAATCGTTACAAAACGCTGCACGCGTTCTGACGAATCCTCTATAATGAGAGTTTTTTGTTTTCCCTGTTTTTGGATTTGGAAAATCAAATAAAATAGAGCGAGGGATGCAACCAAGTCATATGTGAATAATAAATCGCCCTTGATTTCGAACCATTCGGACGAAAGCTCCAAATCAGATAAGTCTTTGAAGAGTCTTCGGATAATGATGAGAGTAATAATTTCATATTGCTTCACTACATAGGTGGTGAAAGATTTGGGTAGGTAAAATATTAAGAGATAAACTTCGTAAATCAATATGAATGAAAAGGGCGTATAAGCCGCGGCAATCGGGTTATTAAGTAAAGTGGAATTAGATTCTATTGGGATAATTCCAAACCGAATTAAATAGATACCAATGAGATGCAATAGAAAGCTCACTAGTGCGATGGTCAGGATGGTATTATCCGCACGCTTTCGCACATTTTCAGATAAAAATGTCTGAAATAAATCTTTTACTACAAATGAAAGTAATGTCTTCACTATGCCTTTAAATCATTGCGACTACTTATATAACAAGAAAAATCGAAAAAAGATTAGAATTGGTACTTATGATCAGTCTAAGCAAGATTATCCTAGAAATGTTTTATGCTAATTGACAGACAGAAATATTCTAGATTAGAATTGGAAGTTCGCCTTTATTCCTCTTCGATTAGTGCATATCTCTGTATGGTTTTATTGATCTATCATGGAAATTTCTCGCTATTTTCCAGGATACCTTGTGCTGCTAGTCTACCTGATTCCATAGCTGCGTTTAGCGATCCATTAAATAGGTAGTCTCCTGCAAGGAAAATATTGTCCGCTAATTTACTTTCACTTGGCTCTGCGGTCATATGCAAGTTTTGTATGTCAGGTAAGGCTTGATCAATTTGAAAGCTTTCGATGTGGGTGACCTGTCTGGCTCCAGTGAACTGCCTTACTTCCTTGGTAATTCGTTCAACCATTTCTTGATTCGTCTTGCCATCATATTCAAGCGCGGTGACAGACAGTATGTTTTTACCCGATTTATTATCGGTGTATGCGTACAAGTTATTTGAGAGGTTGCCAGAATCGGCCACGAGCGCAATGGTGTGTTCTGGGATGTTGGTTTTGTCCACTTCGAAATACAAACACAGGCACGATTTCCATTCGGTTTCTTGATTGCGCATGTTATGAATCAACGCTGAGGCATTACCGGTAATGATGGTGCCACCATGGTCAAACTTTTCGCCAGTTTTGAGCAGAATCTGATCGTTGGTCACCTCGCTTACTTCAGTGTTGAACCGGAATTCGGTGTTTTTCAATTTGCCTTTTAGTTGAGCACTAATCGCTCCGATACCATCTCGGGGAACGGTGGCATAACCTTCGCCAAACATCTTGTACACAAATTCAAACATGCGGCTAGAGGTGCGTATGTCGGGTTCGAGGAAAATACCTGCGAAAAATGGCCGGAAAAACCGCTGGATGATTTTATCCGAGAAGCCAAAATTTTCGAGGTATGCATGCGTGGTGGTTTCGGGCGTTTCAAATATTTCTTCAAGGCTTTTTTGCTTCAATCGATTATTCAATTTCAAGATCTTGAGCTTGTCGCCAATCGAGCCAACATTGGCCAGCAGGGTAGGTAAGAGCACCTTCCAATTGCGTAGCGGATCGCCAATTTGATAAGACTGGCCATTGGCATAAATCAGTGCCCCCGATTCGAGCTTTTGCAGCTTCAGCGCATCCATATCGAGGTATTGATTTGCCAGCGGATAAGCGCTCAGCAATACTTGAAAACCGAAGTCTAGCGGATAGCCGTTGCGGTGTAGTGTTTTTACTCGTCCACCAACGTCATCGGCCTGCTCGATGATTATTGGCTTATGCCCAGCTTGCTCCAATTCATAGGCGGCAATGAGTCCGCTTACTCCTGCTCCAATAATGTAAATTGTGTTTTGATTCATGGCAGTTGAGTTGATTGTAAATCACCGTGGATTTGTGGAAAGAGACATAAAAGTAGACCATTGTTTTTTCAATGCAAATGATCGCTATCTCAAATCCCTAAAACTGAAAATAAATGAACGGCTGCGCTTCGGCACTGAGGCTTTGGTAAATCACCACCACCACGGCAATGCAAATCAGCCCTTGGGCTATCGGGTGGGCGTGGGCAAACTTGTCACGCCAGCGGTCTTTAAACTCGTTGCTCAGCCAGTGGGTCACAAAGCCCAGCAGCATCACCAACATGGTGTATTTAAAGCCAATGATAAAATCGGGAATGATGGTCCAACCCATATTGGTGTACACCTGCTGGAAAAAATGGGTAACGCCAGCCGTGTCGGGCGCGCGAAACCACACCCGCGTAAACGTGATAAACACGAACGTGAGCCCGATGCGCCCAATGCGCACCGCCCAATGCGTGCTCTTTTCGTAAGGACTAATCTTCTTCCAGCTTTTATAAAAGAGCAAACCCACGCCATTGATCGCGCCCCAAAGGATAAAATTCCAGCTGGCTCCGTGCCACAAGCCGCCCAGCAGCATGGTGATCATTAAATTGATATTGGTGCGCACCACCCCGTGTTTGTTTCCGCCAATGGGGATGTAGAGGTAGTCTTTTAGAAACGAGGAGAGTGAGATGTGCCAGCGCCTCCAAAAGTCGCCCACGCTCACCGCCTTGTAGGGCGAGTTGAAGTTGCGGCTTAGCCGAAAACCCATCAGCAGCGAGAGGCCAATGGCAATGTCGGTGTAGCCGCTAAAATCTACATACACCTGCAGCGAGTAAGCAAAGAGCGCCATGATGTTTTCAAAGCCGGTATAACCCAGCGGGTTGGCAAACACCCGGTCGATAAAGTTCACGGCCATGTAATCGCCTATGAACATTTTTTTGAAAAGCCCTTTTAAGATCATAAAGAGCGCTAGACCAAACTCGGCATGGGTCAGCAAGCTCTTGTTGTGCAGCTGCGGGATAAACTCGCTGGCGCGCACAATGGGTCCAGCCACCAACTGCGGGAAAAACGATACGTAAAACCCAAAGTCTAGGATGGATTTCACGGGTTTTAAATTGCCACGATAGATGTCAACAAGGTAGGTGATGATCTGAAAGGTGAAAAACGAAATGCCCACGGGCAGCAGAATGGCATCCACACGGAAATACTGCTCGTCCATCATCAAGTTGCCCATCTCGGCCAGCGGGTTAAATATGCCCAGGTTGGTGCCCACGGCATCGTTTACTACCTCGGTGAAGAAGTATGCGTATTTGAAATAACACAGTAAAAAGAGGTGCATCGTAATGCCCGAGATCAGCAGGAATTTTCGCTGCCATTTTTCCTTTGTACCGTGGATCAACGCACCGGTGCTGAACCCAAACAGGATGGAAAACACGAGCAGGATGAGAAAGAGGCCGCTGGTTTTGTAGTAGAAGAAAAAACTGGCCAGCATCAAGTAGGCGTTGCGCAAGGCGGTTTTGTTGGCCAGTAAGGCAAAACCCGCAAACACGGCTATGAAAAACACCCAAAAGTCGAGTGCCGTAAAAATCATAGGCTGCTGCTCCGAGAAGAGGAATATGTCTTTTATTCGTTCCAAACGGGTTGTTGATCGTTAAACCATTTCAAATAATCTTCGAGCCAAGCGCGATAGAAAACATCGCCTTTCAATCGATAACCGGCATTGGTGAAATGCACCAAATCGGCTTTCATCATTTCGGCTTCCTCCCAGGTTTGTGCCGAACCCGATCCGCCCATAATGCCATACAAGTCCCACACACGGGCGTCAAATTCTTCGGCTAGGTCATAAATGATGTAGCGCACCGATCGCAGGTTGTTGTTGTGATATTTTCTGCGCACATAATTATCGTTGGGCACGGTGAGAATAAAGGCACACTCGGGGTTTGCCCAGCGCATCATGGTGAGAAATTCTCGGAAGTTGTTTCGATAGGTCAAGGAGTCGTAATCGGGATCCGAAGAGTCATTCGTGCCGATGGACATGATCACCAAATCGGGATCTAGGTATTTGAGTTGCTCTTGAAACAGTTCGCAGCGCTTGAAGGAGACAAACCGTGAACCGTTCACCCCAATGCTGTGATAGCGAATGCCGGGTTGCTCGTTGTCTGAAATCACTCCATAAAATTGCAATTCATCGGCAATGCTGTCGGGCTTGTGAAACCGAAGGTTGAAGGAGTCGATGGGTTGGTTAAACACAATGTTGAGGTATCCATCGCGCGTGGTGTCCATGGTATAATCCACCGCCATAAATGGGTCGATCGTCAGTGCATAGGCGGTGCTGTCGATATTGCTCAGCACCGTTAACGATTTGGTTTTCACCGGGTATGGCGACTGTTTAAAGGTGAATTTCAGGGAAACCGAGTCGTCCGTAGTGGTGGCCGTGATGCCCGATACGCCCCAAGTGCTTTGATGTTTGTTGTAGGCACTTCGGTGACCTTCCCATTCGCCTGTCCAATCAACATAGTAGGAGTAAGGTCGATTGGTGCCCGCTGCTTTAAACGGAAATAAAATACCTCTAGCTCCGCGCACGTTGGTGTCTATAGACTGCAACCGCTCGCGCAACAAATTGCTCCAAATGTCAACCTGAATGTGAGAGCCTCCAAAATGGATGATGTTGAGCGCCCCGCTTTTCGAGCGCAACATCTGATCAAACTGCTGATAATAGTTTCGAAGAAATACGCTGTTGGTATCGCCCGTGAAATGGTTTTGGCTATAATCAACGTAGGGATGCTTGATGACCATGCTGTCTACCTTGCTGTCGGCTAGGCTGGTATCTGCTTCAGCGACTTCCTGTGCGCAAGAAAGGTGAGTAACACCGATCATCAAACAGAGGCAAAACAGGCTATGGATTCTGCGATAAACCATCTCTAATTTTTTGGTTGTTGTAGGATTCGTATTCGAGAATGAGTGCTTTGTAAAAGAATTCAGAAATGATACGGGCTCCACGTGGAGTGAAGTGCGTGTAGTCGGTCACGGCCAAGGCCGGGTCGGCATCTACCCACGAAGGCATGGAGTTTTTACCACCCATCGCTTCATACATATCCCAATAGCCAGCTCCGGCATTAAATGCGGCTTTTTTGAGGGCATCGCGTACACTCTCTAGCAGCGGATAGGTTTCGTAGTAGTCGTCCACCTTTTGCGACATATCCGATGGGCCAATCACAATCACCGATACTCCAGGGGCAGCATTTTTTATCCATTCAATTTCTTTTTGAAATCCATAGCCATATTGCCGCGCATGCTCTTCATCCCGCAAATAGGGCATCACATTGCCGCCAAATTGTAAGATGATGAGGGATGTGTTCAACTCTTCGTGCATCATGCCAAACAGCTCGGCATCGGTCTTGCGGAATACGGTGCCCGAACTGCCGCGCATGGCAATGTTGTTGACGTAAACCCCATACGGGGCCCCCAGACTTACTCCATAGATCTGCGGACTAATCTTCGATTCAAATTCGAGTCTGATATCCTTGAGTTGCTCGTTGAAATCGAGTCGCACCACATTCAGTTTTTTCTTGCCTTTGAGGTATTCGGTGAAGGTGGTATCACGAATAGGGAAGGTGAAGCGCACAGCATCATACACGGGACCGTAAAAAAGCTTGAATTGCTTGAATTTTTTAGCGTTGTTGAAAATGGATTTACTCACATCAAGGTTTACCCACGCCTTCTGAATTTCAGCATTTGCCAAGGATGAATCGGTGGGATAAGGCGTGTATGTGGCATAAGATGTCAGTGCGCCATAAAGGTTGTTTTGACCGTCTTCTCCCGACTTGAAAAACGAAGGATACCACCACCAATTGTCAGAGGTTTCGTGGCGAAGCAGCTTCACTTGGTTGTTGTGCGAGGCAGGCACCATGCCCAGGCCGTAACCGCCAAAGCGTTTTTGCAAGCGATCACGCACATAGCTCGTAATTCGGTCACCTTCGAGTTGCGAATCACCATAATGAAATACGTGTGTTTGATCCTTTTTATACTCGGCTTTTTCTAGCGCTTCAAAGAAGCTATAAATCACCTGTGCGTTACCATCTTTAAACTCGATGGGTTGTAAATACTTCTCAGCCGAGCGCATGCTATCAACGTCCACCCATTTGCGTTGCACGATCAGTTCGGTGGTGGCGTGAGATTTCCCAACCCGGTGGGATTGGCGGCCGGCTTCGACAAGGACGGCGTCGCCGTCGGGGGTTTGCTCGCACTGGGATTCGGGTGAGTGCAGTGGTGGACTTACTTCTGTTTGCGCTAGTACATACATGTACC
>JALRDM010000296.1 GCA_023262195.1 Salibacteraceae bacterium
GTTATCCTTAACCCTTGGAGGATCTTATAATGAATATATTGGAGACCACTATGGAGAGGTGATTTGGTCTGAAAATACTGGAGATCTTGAAATACGAGATCGATATTATTTCAGCGATTCTCGTAAAGCCGATTTATCTAATTATATCAAGGCTCAATATAGAGTTGGTGATTTCAGTATTACTGGCGATGTTCAATACAGATATATAGACTATCGTAGCAACGGAGTGGATAATGACCAAAGGGCAATAGCAATCGCGGAGGTATACAATTTTTTAAACCCCAAAGCGGGTGTCAACTGGCAGTCATCTTCCAGAACTCGCATTTACGCTTCAGTGGCTCGAGCTAGCAGGGAGCCGGTGCGAAATGACTTTATTGATGCAATTCCTGGTACATTTCCAAGGCCAGAATATTTAACCGACTTCGAATTGGGTTGGGAGCAAAGGTCAGATAAGATTGTATTCTCGGCAAATGCATATTTCATGTATTATGAAGACCAGCTAGTACTCACTGGTGAAGTTAATGATGTAGGGGCACCCGTACGCACAAACGTGGATGAGAGCTATAGATTAGGTCTTGAATTAATGGCTAATATGGAGTTTACACAACATCTTTATTGGCAACCAAATATTACGGTTAGTCAAAACAGAATCTTAGAATTCGATGAAACGATCATTGATTACACAAATGGATTTGATGTGGTGAATGTCCCACACACCAACACAGATGTCGCCTTTAGTCCTCCGGTTATAGCTGGTAGTCAGTTTGGCTATAAAACGGAGTTTGGACTACATACTGCGATTTTGACAAAGTATGTTTCTCGCCAATTTTTGGACAATACATCCAATCCAGACCGGGCTCTTAATGCTTATTGGACCAACGATGTCTTAATAAGCTATTCACATCCAACCTCATGGGCCAAAAACATAGAAGCGACCTTGTTGGTGAATAATATCTTAAATCAACTTTACTCTTCAAATGGTTATACCTATTCATACATTTTTGGAGATTTAGTGACCGAGAATTTCTTCTATCCTCAAGCGGGTACAAATTGGCTTTTTGGTTTGAAGCTTCGGTTCTAAAGATTTAAGAAAGTGGTATATTCTTCAACACACTTCTCTTCATCTGTTTCAAATACAGATGAGGTTAAGATCACTCCTTCAAATCCAGCTTGCTTAAGTTGTTCTGCAATTGAGCTGTCAATTCCGCCTTGTGCTAAAACAGGTACTTCACATTTGCCAATAGTCGCATTAATCATCTTTACATTATTGACTGATAGATTTTTACCAGGAATGATAGACATGAGATTGCTAAGTACAACATAATCAAATGCAGATTTTCTCGAATCCCTAAAGCTATGAATGGATTTGAACGAGGCACATACAACTTTTTTTGGGTAACGTATTCGCAGTATTAGTCTTTGAAATAGGTTCTTACGTTTATCAGACCGGTGTCTTCTCTTAATGCAATAGCCCTTTAACCCATATTTCTTGACCAATGGGTAGTTGCCATGCACAATAATTCTCGAATGATATTTTGAAGGAATGGAAGAAATATAGTCATCCACCTCAGCTGCTGATAATTTTGGCTTACGAACGTGAAGTGTGCTTAAACCGATTTTAAATAGCAATGTCAAACGCTGGAGTTCACCAGTCTGATTCTTGGGAGGTGTAGCCACAAAAACCCTCATACACCTAAACGTTCACAGGTTTTTCAGACACTTTACCATTTTTCGCAAAGCTTTTGATCGAATCTCTTTTCTCTTCAATCACATTGCCAATCACGACTAGATTAGCTCCGGCTTCCCAGGCATTATTGGCCTGTGCGCGAGTTCTAATTCCACCACCTACGATGAGCGGTAATTGAATAGATGATTTTACGGCTCTAATCGTAGAAGTACTTATTGGGTTGGGCGCTCCAGATCCTGCGTCCAAATAGATTTGTTTCAATCCCAAAAGTTCACCTGCCATGGCTGTGCTCGCCACAAGCTGAGATTTGCCCGAAGGAATCGGAGTGGTATTGCTGATGTAGCTCACTGACGTACTCACGCCACCATCAATCAAAATATATCCAGTGGGTATTACACGCTCCTTAATTTTACTCAGCGCAGGAGCAGCTAAAACATGTTGTCCTATAAGTAGATCAGGATTTCTTCCAGAAATCAAACTAAGTAATAGCACTGCGTCTGAATGGATAGACATTTGATTCATATGTCCTGGAAAGAGGATGACTGGAATGTTCGTTAAAGCCATTATCTCCTTGATACAATCGTCTATATTAGAATTAGCTATATAACTGCCTCCCACTAGGATTAAATCTGGTTCAGCATCAACAACTGCCTTAATGAATCCAGTAAGCTCGGAAGGTTCATGGCTTTCAGGGTCAATTAGGATGGCTAGCTTTCGATCAGAATTGGAGAGATATTTATTAGTCATTTCTCGAGTGGGGTGTCACAGTAGGTTACAATATGATTATCAAATATGAATGATTTGGTAAAAAGTCTACCTTTAATTGATGGATGATTTATTTCACAAACTGCGAGTATCTCTTCATTTTCTTGAGTGGCAGAGATTAAATT